>JACDCK010000221.1 GCA_013817595.1 Pyrinomonadaceae bacterium
GAATAGTAGCGGAGACGAGTCCGATGAGTAGAGCGACGGGTCCAGTTTCAACTCTGATTAGGAGGAGAACAATGAGTCCGAGCAGTAGCGCCACAAGTGCGGCCGCTACGGCGAACACTATTCGCAAAGCGTTCTTGTGACTCGATGGTCTAATCAAGAGGGCCGGACTTGAATACTGAGGATTCATCTTTCGTCCCTCGCTGGAACTCCGTTTGGAAACATTAGCAACTCAATTGTACTCGCGTAGGTTACCGGTCGACGCGCGGCAGAGTATATCCAGATTACCGTTCCAAGGGCCAATCTTTTGGCAGAATGCAGACGCTTCCCGGTGCCATCAGGGTCCGGTTATCTGGCGCAGGTTTGAGCTCTGCCACCATCGATGGAATAAGTCGCCCCAGTGATCCATGAAGCTCGATGGGATGCCAGAAAGAATACCAGCTCGGCGATCTCTTTCGTTTGTCCGACTCTACCGAGCGGATGAGTTTGTTTTGAGCGCTCCAGAAAGGCATCGTATTGCTCGTCGGTCATGCCGCCGCGTCGATGTATCTCAGTAACTACTACTCCCGGGTTAACCGCATTCACCCGAACGCCTTTCGCAGCCAACTCAAGGGCTGCACAGCGGGTTAGTTGGTCAACCCCAGCTTTTGAGACGCAATAAGCGAGAACGCCCGGAAAAGCACGCTTTCCTGTAACGCTTGAAACGTTGACGACGTTGCCCCGTCGCTCAATCAGAGTTGGCACGGCTTTTTGCGTGAGGTAAAAGACCGCCCGCAGATTGATGTCAAGCATCGCATCCCAGGCTTCCAGGAACGTATCCTCGATAGTTCCCGTCGCGATATGGCCAGCTGCGTTAACCAACACATCAATTCCCCCGGCATGTTCTATGGTTTGATCAACCACACGTTCCGCTTCCCGTGCCAGCGACAGATCGGCTTGCAGCAAAAGAGTCTTGCCGCTCGACGCCCCGACCTCTTTAGATAGGTTCGCCAAGGCCTCTTCATTGCGTCCGACCGCCGCTATACGAGCGCCAGCGCCAGCGAATCTTAATGCGCATGCCCGGCCAATTCCTGATGTCGCACCGGTTACGAGTACGACCTTTTCCGCGAACTCTGCGTCCATCGTAAGCCCTTCTTCTAGTCTTGAGTCTGGAAAGTGTGAACCCATCATATATTGACAGGTAAAGCCCAAAAAGTTGACTATGTGCCAATGTGTGGAGGGGCACAGGCGTGTAACCCTGACCCGTTTGCCAGCTTCGGGCTGCAACGACCGCGGCTACATACTGAACCATCCCTCCGAGGGAATCGTTTGGGCAATAACTCAGCTGATCAATTCTTTCCGAGAACAGCGCGTTCAAGTATGCGTAGCTCAGGGGATAGGGCGCGCAGACGCTCCTCTCGGACCCGCATGCCTTCGAGCACAGGATACATGATTGCGGCAGTCGCAGCCGCGATCGCACTGTTCTTTGCTTTGTGGTGGATGTTAATTGTCGGAGGGGACGAAGCACCCTGGGTTCCAGCTGGTCTTGCGGCTAGTGTGGTGCTACTCGTGGCGCTATCGGCGCGCGAAGTTGTAATGCGGCGTGCCTGGACTCGTTATCTTCTGGAGAACAGTGTTTCGGAGGGTGGGGGCCGGGTACGTAGTGACAAGCCAAATTCCTCGAAGAAAACCTATTCCGCCTCACTACACGCGGCGGCGCTGGCGACAATTCAAAAACAATCGGCAGAAGCTGAGACAGCCTCATCTCCAGATTCTCATCTGGATGTCTTTCATTTTTGTCAGAACTATCTTGAGAGCACCGAAGAGGTTTTGCGCGCAAACAATCTGCCGCCGGAAAAGCGAAATACCATACGCGCGGGACGGGAGCGGGTTCGTACACTCGAGAAGCATCACCTGCTCACCTGGGCCAGAGACTCTTCGCGAATATTTACCTACGAGGCCCAGAAGCGCGTCCGAGTGTCAGATAAGATCGAAACGGCCAATCGCGCTGTTGAGTGTTTGGACTCTGCCCTCAAGGTTTTTCCGGAAGAGCACGAACTAAATGAGTCGAAGCTGGCGATTAGGGAGTTCATCGCTTCGGTGAAGGTCGCCCATTGGGTGGAACTCGCTGAGCGGGCCGCGTTCAAGGGCTACTACCGGCGGGCCATTGATCGATACAAGGATGCGCTATTTTACCTGGAGCGCGAATCGGTCAAAGAGGACGTGAGGATAGCCGGCGTGGAGAGAATCGGCCGAGAAATCGAGGTACTCCGAGTGCGTCTGAAGTCGCCGCACAAAGCCCCCGAATGAGATCGGCTGGTAAAGACAACGAAAGAGAAGGCTCCACACAGTGATTTCACAAAGATGTCCCAAGTGTCGCAGCTCGCGTATCCGCCGAGGTTATAAGCCAACCCCGCTGCTTCTACGCATGGTTGGCATCTACAACCTTTTGTGCGATCATTGCAACTTACTCTTTACCGGCTTTGCGTTGCCGGGTACGGTGCGAAAGCGCAGTAGAAGCCCCGTCCCGCACCAGTTCAATAATGCAGGCAACGCAACTGAACAGAACCCCCATTGAAGATAGTTAATTCCCGGTTTCCGCGTTCCGGTCGCTTAATGCAAATCTCGAGCGCGGGTCTCTCTGGTTTCTGAGGTTCTTCTATGAAAGTAAGGATTTTCTTGTTTGCAGCAATTCTCGCTGGTCTTGTTCTCATGGTGGCAGTGCAGGCCCAAGATCAAGCCTCACAACCAACACAGTCTTCATCCTCGGTAGATAATCAGGGAATCAGAAATTATCTGCTTGGGCCTGGTGACATTTTGGACGTCAGAATTTTTGGACAATCGGACCTCAACTCTACCGCCGAGATAGATAGCGACGGGAACATTAGTTCTCTTCCATTTCTTGAAACGCCTATCCCCGCAAAGTGTCGCACCGAAAAAGAGGTCCAAAAGGATATTGCAGCCGCCTACGGTAAATATCTCAAGAAGCCTCAGATCAGCGTTCGAATAACGCAACGAAATAGTCGACAGCCGGCGACTGTGTTTGGCGCCGTCCGACAACCTACGCGAATTCAGATGCAGCGTAAGGTGCGTCTCAACGAGTTGATGGCTGCTTCAGGTGGATTCACAGAGCGGGCGGCGGGAACGATTCAGATTCTTCACACGGAACCGGTAATGTGCCCGGCGCCCGGTGAGGAAGCCCAGGCTGCTCCTATTGATGGGACGAAGATTCCGCTGACCTTGGTTAAGATTTCCGAACTCCGCGCCGGCAAACTCGATGCCAATCCTGTAATTCGCCCGGGCGACTACATATTGGTAACTGAGGCGGAACCTGTATACATCACCGGGAGTGTGGTTGCTCCTCAGGGCGTTTTCATGCGTGAGCAACTTACTCTTGGTCGAGCTCTCGCTATGGTTGGCGGCGCAAGGCAAGAGGCTAAGACCACAGACATTAGGATCTACCGGCAAAAACCCGGATCTCCGGAACAAGACACCATTCACATAGACTACGCGGCGATCAAGAAGAAGCAGAAACCGGATGTTCTACTGGAGGCTTACGATATTATTGAAGTGCCCGAAGCCGGAATGTTTTCTTCGGCCCGTATCGGGACCACATTAATGGGAGCTGTGTCTGGAGTTTTCAACAGCGCTATTCAGGCTAGCGGCCAGGTCCTGCCCACGCGCGTTCTTTATTGATCAATCGCGGAAGCAAGGGTTTGAGACTGTCCTACCTGACGCGTTGGGAGGATGTAGATTCTGAAAGTATCGAGCTACCAGGGCAATATTTAAATGAGTCGAAAAGCAAACAGGGGACGCAACAGAAGACTCGTCACCTTCGCGTGGATGGCCGCACTCACTCTTCTTACGGTCTTTCTAATTTATCGAGAGCTGACTGCTATTCTCTATATTCTCGCTACTCTTGGTGTGACTGCGCTCCTGATTGTCGTCGCGCTTGCGGATCTGTCTCAGCATGAGAAGTTTTCTACAGAATCACCTCACGCAGACGATGCAGCAGCTATTGGAAGCGGTCTAAGTTCTTCGAACCGAACCAGTCAGCGCTGAGCGTTGCCGTAGCCGGCTTCTCACACGCCACAATCTTGCTTTGCCGTTCATTCATTGTTCCCACACATCTTAAGTATCCCGCGATTATTAACTTCGCCAAGTTGTTGAAAGTTTAAGGAGACTGTTGCATAATCCGCCTGCGTTCACCTCCCCGGTGGACGAAGTGGTCGCGTGGGGTGAGGACACGTGGCCTTAGGGTGGGGGCTCTGTGGGAGGCCCCCGCCCGCTTTTTTTGCTGCGACAAGATTAAACCGTCGTGAGCTTGAGTTGCTTCAATGAAACCGCTCTTGACGCGCCATCGAATCGGGGTAGAATTCGGCGCGACTGGACCACTAGCCCTCATGACTTTCGCGGCGATCGCCGTTACGCTTTTAGCATCCGAAGCGTCCGCCAATCGTGCGTCTGGGAAGGTTAGTTCGGGGCAGTGACGAGGTGAGGATTTTCAGAAAGC
>JACDCK010000222.1 GCA_013817595.1 Pyrinomonadaceae bacterium
TTTGCCTGAAGCGCTTCCGCAAGCCGATTGCCGCCCCCAAACTGTCGCAGGTTCACCGAACGCCCCAGTTGATATACCAGCGCGCCGTTGTGAGTCTCACTAAATTGATGATCGATGCGCGTTGTAACGGTATGGTTCGTGAGCGGCGTACTAACGGCTGAAATGAACGGGGCAATCTCCACACTAGCAGCCGGAGCATTTGCATCTTCAAAGCGACGACCCTGCAAGAGCGTCGGAGACGGCAGCCGAAACCGAGGGTTCTGCGGGACCGGCACTAGTGTGTCGGTCAACGCGCTATCGAGAGCTTTGTTGAACTCATAAGAACTGAAGAAGAAAGTCGGTGTTTGGTTTTTGCGCCATGGGATCATGACTGGGCCACTTAAAGTGAAACCGGGCGTGTGCTCCTGCAAGGGAAGCCTCTTGAGCCGGAGTGAATTGTTTCTAAGTGTATTGGCGTTTAAGGACTCATCTTTGAAAAAGTAAAAAGCCCGCCCCCGAAACGTTTGGGCGCCTCCCCGGGTGCGAATGTTGATGCGGCCGCCGGAGGCTCGTCCGTATTCGGCGGAGAATTGATTCGTTATTACCTGGAGCTCTTCAACGGCTTCAAGCGACGGCTGAAAACGTTCTCGGGCTGCGCGATCGTCGTTGTTATCAAGACCGTCGATGGTCAGGTTGTTGGAGTAGGCTGGTCCGCCGGAGAGCGCAAACGTTCCCGCTTCTTCGGGCGCGCTGGCTGGATTTCTATCTCTATCCTCTGCCAGATCGCGCGTCGAAAGTGGCTCCTCGGTCACTCCTCCCAGCGTGAAGATCAAATCGAGTGGCGAACGCGTCGCGAGAGGTAAAGATTCGACCTCATGTGCGGTAACCGTTCCGCCGACTACAGTGCGGGTGGTGTCCACTGATTGGGACTGCCGGGAAGTGACTCTCACTGGGTCAACGATCACACCTTGCGGTAAAAGCACGATCTCGACCTGAAGGGCTTGACCGGATATGACCGCGATGCCCTCACTATCTTGCACAGCGAAGCCCTCCGCTGACGCGCGCAAGACATAAGTGCCCGGCTCGAGCTGAAGGATCCGATAACGCCCGTCAGTATCCGCCATGGCAGTACGCCGCGAGCCCGTTCTGGTGAGAACGGCAGTTACCGAGGCTCCTGGAATAACGGCGCCATTCTGGTCGATGACTCGACCACCAATGATCACGTTATCGAGATTCTGCGCCACAGTACGATCGACCGCGCCGAAGCAACAAAGTATCAAGTAGAAAGTGAAGTGAAGGCCGAAACGAAACGAGAATTGTGGGGTGAGGTTCATGTGAGGTCTCCTGGGATGGGCAGGTCAAGCCTCTATAGGATCCCGCCAATGCATTTGCAAACTGATTACTCAAGCTTGGCTTCGCAGAGATCTTACGTGGGGTTGCCAGGAAGAACGTGAGGAGAAGCCAGACTCGCTCGGTGATTACGCGGAGCGTACTCTATCACGACATCGAAACGCGAAACAAGTTTTTCACAAAAGGGTAGTGAGCAGTTTCATTGTGGCACGCGCATCTTGCGCGTGGTTCACGGGCGAGACGCCCGTGACACTCTTCCAAACTGACCCACTACCCATAAAAGGGGTGCGGACTTTTCCGCCTCGCGGCCGCTAGCCTATCGCGTAGCAAGACCGCTCTCGGAGCCTTCTATCGCCGCATCAGAGTCAGAGTCGGCCCTGCTGATTGACACTGGCTCTTTCACATTTCGTGCCCGCGGCTTTGCTTCACAAAGTACTTGACAAGGCTGGGGTCGGCCGTCTATGATGGTTCGCGATGAGCTTAATTCGCCTGGTTGCCTCTGAAACAGACCACCCGCCGGCGTTGCACGAACGCGCCATGGACAATCTGCGCTACATCCGCGAGACGATGGAGCGCGCCTCGGCTTTCACCGGAATTTCCGGCTGGGGCCAGGTTGCGATTGGAGTCACGGCGCTTATTTCAGCTTTCATTGCCGCCCGGCAGTTATCCTTCCAGGGTTGGCTGGCAGTCTGGATTGCCGAAGCGGTGGTTTCCCTTTTGATTGCCGGTTGGTCGATGGATCGAAAAGCGCGGGCGGCGCAGATGCCGCTTCTCTCAGGACCGGGTCGCAAGGTGGCGTTTAGTCTCTCACCCCCGATCTTCGTAGGCGGCTTGCTAACCGTGGTGCTCTACCAGGCGGGTTTGACTAATGAGATCCCCGGCATCTGGTTGTTGCTTTATGGAACTGGAGTAGTCACCGGAGGGATGTTCTCCGTGCGTATCGTCCCCATCATGGGTCTTTGCTTCATGGCGTTGGGCGCGGTCACACTTTTCTCTTCTCCAGCCTTAGCTAATTGGTTCCTGGCAGCCGGCTTCGGAGGGCTTCACATAGTCTTTGGCGTCATCATTGCAAGGAGGTACGGTGGTTAAACATTCTGCGCTAAAGCAAGCAAGACCTAAAAAGCACGACCAGGCCGCGAGCGGCCTACGTGAACTCAAGAACGCTAAAACCAGAAGTCTGGCGCCCGAGCTGGATCGGCTGATTCATGAACGACTCCGCCTCGGGATCGTCAGCGCTCTCGCCGCAAACGAGTCTCTGACTTTCAATGACCTTAAGAGCTTGATGAACACAACCGACGGAAATCTTAGCGTGCACGCGCGCAAGCTGGAGGATGCCGGATACATTACTTGCACGAAGTTCTTCGAGGGCCGCGTCCCCAAGACCGAATATAAGTTAACCGCATCGGGACGGCGAGCTTTGGAGAGTTATCTCAATCATATGGAAACGCTTATTCAGCAAATGCGGAATCGTTAACGGGGAGTGCCCTTTTTTTGCCCGCGCCTTTGCAATGCAAAGCTCTTTACCGTGAGAGCCCAATAACGTTTTCTACCACTTGAAGCCTAAGGAGAGACTCAAATGTACACAAATGTGAATCTCGCAGCCCCCATTGGAGCGATGGCTTTTCTTGGGACCGGGCTGCTCTTTTTCGTCGCTGGTCTCAGCTTTCTCTACACGGTCATCAAAGGGGAGTTAGCCGGGACTAAGATTGTCCTCAGCGCGGTCACTGTAGTAGCCGCAATCTACATCGGGTTCCTGTTGCTCTTCTCGTTCACAAGTAGCGAGACGCTACTTGCCCGCGGTCAGGAAAAACACTTCTGCGAAATTGACTGCCACCTCGCTTATTCCATTCTCGACGTGCGGCAAACCAAAGCGCTTGGTAACGGCCCGAACCAGTCGACGGCCGATGGCCTTTACCACATCGTTACGATCAAGACTCGTTTTGATGAAAACACCATCAGCTCAACCAGGGGAAACGGAACGCTCACGCCAAATAGTCGGCTCGCGATTGTGGTTGATGCTCAAGGACGTAAGTACCTGTCTTCGGAGAGTGGCTCCAAAGCCCTGGCGCAGACGGAGGACCCAGGGACTCCATTCACCGAGGCCCTCCGGCCAAGCGAGACGTACACAACCAGGCTCGTTTTCGATCTCCCCGCAAATGTCGCGAACCCGACGCTGCTCTTGAACGAAGGCGCCTGGCTGACACGATTCATAATCGGCCACGAAAACAGTCCGCTGCACAAGAAAACTCGCTTTCAACTGTAAATATGAAGCCGGCTGCCCTTTCCACTTCCTCATGCTGTGGATTGCCACATTGTCGTGTCTGTCCATTGCCTGCGCCTCATTCACTCGAATAGTTCCGAAGTCTGAAGAGATCATTGAGAACGGTAAGAAAGCAGTTAAGACGATCAAGGAGGTGACCACGCAGTTGCCGTTGGGGAGCAGCACGATTGATGTGGCGCCGAGCTCGAGCTCCGGCAGAAGGGTTTGCTTTGGTCCAGCAGGTATAAGTTGGGTTTTCGGGTCGCTATGGATTTCGCAACACGAGTGACAAAGAGGAAACAGTCGATTTCGTTTTGAAGTTTCCCACCGCCCCAAGCAATCTAGCAATCACCACTGGTTCATTCGTCGCCCTGTTTGTGGTGATGCAAGTCACCGGGCGAATCCGCTGGGCGGACAAGTTTGTGCTCAAACCAACCGCCGAGCCGGCCGGGGACTGACCTAACTTGTTAATAAGTCTCAGGCTTTCACGTTAACGGTGTGTTGACCTTCTCGTGCTGTCAGCGAGGTAAATCGCCCTTCGGCGCCACCGAAACCTGTGGCGAGCATGTCGATAAACTTTCTCGCGGGATCCGTCGTACAGCCAGTTACGCTGGGTGGCGGTCGCACCGAGCTAAAGCATGAAAGCCTTTATTTCCTTCTATTCCGATGCTCTGAAGATTGCTCTGCAGTCGATTTTCGCCCATAAACTACGTGCCTTTTTGACCCTGATCGGAATAATTATCGGCGTTGCTTCAGTAGTAGTAGTCGGGGCGTCAATTAGTGGTTTGAACACCTACGTGGTCGAAAGGGTCACCAAAGTCTTGGGCAGCAACCACTTCATGATCGCCCGCATGGCCTTTCATGGCCGCCTACCTGATGAGGAATTTGAACGCGTAAAC
>JACDCK010000223.1 GCA_013817595.1 Pyrinomonadaceae bacterium
GGCGTCTGCGCCGACCGCGGCCGATCAGGCCCCTGTCGCTGCTGTTGGCGAAGCCGTTAAGGATGCTGACGGCAAAGCTCGGCAAGCTGCCGGCGCAGAATCTCGTGGAAGTGCGGCTGGAAACGGCAGTCAGGCTGTAGAGTCTGGCGCCACTTCTTCAGGCCGGCTCATAGTTTCCCCACTGGCCGCCCGAATGGCCGCGGAGGCGGGCGTGGACCTGCGCTCATTAAGTGGTAGCGGACCGGGCGGGCGCATCGTTAAGCGTGATATCGAGGCCGTGACGGGCCAGAGCAAGACCGCCGGCGACACGGCGCCCACGCAAATGCCACACCGACATTTGCGCGCAGTGGAAAGCGAACCGTCACCACAAGCGGCTGTTGGAGCATCGCCTTATTACGACGAACCGGCCAGTGAAATACGGCGTACGATTGCTCGCAGACTGGTCACTTCCCTGGGTCCCATACCTCACTTTTTTCTCACAACTGAGATCGAGATGGACCTGGCTGCCGAGATGCGCCGCGAGATCAATGACCTCGATCCCGACCTCAAAATCAGCATCAACGACATCATCATTAAGGTTGCCGCCGCGGCGCTAATCGAGCACCGCCAGGTCAATGCATCGTTTCAGGATAAGACCGTCAGGTACTACGAACGCGCCGACATTGGCGTGGCCGTTGCCATTGAAGACGGTTTAATCACTCCGATCGTTCGTTCCGCGGATCGAAAGTCATTGAGCGCCATTGCCAGAGAGGTGCGCGAGCTCGCCGAGCGCGCCCGCCACCGCAAGCTTCGGCCTGAGGAGTATACGGGCGCAACCTTTTCTGTCAGCAATCTCGGGATGTTTGGGATCGACGCGTTTACCGCAGTCATCAATCCGCCTGAAGGCGCAATCCTCGCCGTCGGCGCTATGTCCGCCCAGCCTGTGGTGAGAGATAGCGCCATTGTAGTCAGACAGATGATGCGCGTAACGATGTCTTGTGACCACCGCGTGATCGACGGCGCCACCGGAGCGAAATTCCTGCAGACATTTAAGAAGATTCTCGAGAATCCCCTGTACTTAGTTGTTTAGAGAACTATCACAGGTGATCTCGAAAGAGGCTGAAGGATCGGGATCACCCCGGTCCTTTTTGTGTCTAGCACGATGAACTCTAAAAGACCGGTGAGAGATCGAGGCTTCACGCCTCACCTCGCGCTGATTGGCGTTCAGCTCATGTTTGGCACCTAGCCGATTGTGGGCAAGGTAGCACTGAGATCGATGTCGAGTACCAGTTTGGTTGCGCTGCGGGTGGTAGGCGCTTCGGTTGCCTTCATGCTATTGCAGGTCAAGTTGGGCCAATTGCGCAAAATACCCAGGCGCGATCTTGCCTGGCTCGTACTCTGCAGCATGTTAGGAGTCGCTCTTAATCAACTCCTATTTGTTAAAGGGGTGGCTCTGACAACTGTGATCAACGCAACGTTGCTGGGAACAACCATTCCGGTGTTCACGCTGGTAGTCAGTATCGCGTTTGGCTACGACGGAATATCTTTGAGGCGCACGCTGGGAATTGCCCTGGCGGCCAGCGGAGTCATTTATCTCGTTGACCCTCTCCGAGCTGACTTCTCTGCGCAAACAAACACAGGAAACCTCTTGATTGTGGCAAGTTCTCTTTTTTACGGCGCTTACATCGCAGTCTCAAGGGATCTATTCAAACGCTACGGCGCGCTCAACGTGATTAGCTGGATGTTTTGTATTGGTTGTCTGGTAACAGTACCGGTTGGCGCTTACGCGTTAAGCGGTGACAATCTGCAAGCAGCACCCGTCACCGTCTGGTTGGCAGTGATCTACATCATCCTGGTTCCCACAGTCGTGGCGTTCTACCTGAATGCCTGGGCGCTGACACGAGTAACGCCCAGCACGGTCGCGACCTATATCTATCTTCAGCCGCTGATCGCTTTTGGTCTCGCCCCGCTGATCCTGGGCGAGACCTTCAACTCACGAATTCTTATCGCCAGCCTTCTAATCTTCGCGGGCGTCGGTGTGGTGACGAAACGAGGCCGAAGCCGGGCCGTTAAGGAAGTGGCTGAACATCCCGATGCGCTTGCCCACCTTCCCAACCTGCAAATTTCCTCACCTTGAATTTTCACTCATGACGCGACCCACTGGATACAGGTTCATGTGAGGATCCCAGTAAGGTGATCGCTGGTAAAAGAACTGGAGTCGGCTACTGGGGCTGGACGCAAACTCCGGATCAGACTCAAGCCTCTGGAGAAATTCTGCCCTCAACGCAGGATTCGCAGACATCATCTCGCGCGCGAGATTCTCCAGTACGTAGCTCTCCCCGTATTCCTTCTGCTCGAAGATCGCATTGAAGAATCCCCAGACTACCAATGAATCCGGTGCTTCCGGTTCCAAAAGGTTGATGGCAACTTTTGCCAGGTTGTCGTCTAGCGGGACAATCATGGATCCGGGGGGAAACGTTCGGCGCTCACTAATCAATTCGGCTTTGAACTTAGGCATGAACCGACCCTCGAATGGGCCAGCGGGCCATTTCACCTCACTAAACCTATAACTCTCGATATCTATTGTCGTAACCTCTGACGTAGATTGTAGTCGCAGTCCGTGTGTGCTCAAGACTGCAATCACCTCTTTCCATTGAGACGGCACAATGTAATAAAGCGGCCGAGTTACTTCTCTCGTTACGCGAAAGGTGTTGTACATCGGCACGGTCACATCGAGTGGCTTCGTCCCAAAGACTACTCTGGTGTCTCCGGAAACGTCGCTCGGTTCAGTCCGATTTTCAAGTGCTTTCAGGTGGTACGGGATAGTCTTGTCAGTCAACTCGAAATCAATAGGAAGCTTGCGCCCGGCGTCATCTGGGCGGCTCTGCCTCAGTGTCTGCTCGTCCGCCGCGCGCACTGCATCAAGAAGACTTTGTGGGTCGCGACTAACCTCCGCGAGGGTAAATCTCAGCAAATCGTATGTGCCGATGACCCGCGACCGGTAGTCTTTGATCATATGCGTTTCAATCAGAATAGCCGCACGATTCCGCAAAGGCACATAGCCGGTGGAGAAACGGGGACTGCCATTGAAATCTCGAATGCCTTTCCCAAAATCTCGATTGTCCGCAAATTCGAGATACCACGAGACAACATTGCCTGCCCCTTCAGTAGCGGGAAACACCTTTCCATCTATCACTTTCCGCTGCCAGGCAAGCACGCTGGGGGCAATACCATCGTGATGCTCAAACTGATACGTGATGTTGTAGCGATAGTCGGCCCCATCGGTGACGTGGCAATCAATGAATAAATCGGGGTTCCACTTGTTCCAGAGAGCTAACCACGCTCGAGTCTCAGGCGTATCGGCCTTCATGTAGTCGCGGTTAAGATTTTGGTTGGTAGTGGTGGCGCGCCAGCCCATGTCAGCGGGACCGTTCTGGTTGATGCGGTTGTAGGGACTCGATCTTTCGTGCCCGTCTGTGTTGTAGATCGGAATGAAAAGCACTACTACATTTTCCAACAACCCCGGCTGCGTTTTCGTGATGGCAATGTCCCTCAACAGAGCGAAACCGGCATCTTTACCGTCGGGCTCGCCGGAATGAATGCAAGCCTGAATGAGCACCACAGCCTTGCCTGCCTTACGTGCTGCCTCAGGCGTGAACGTATCGCCTTCGGATGCAACCAGGAGCGGCAGCTCACGCCCTTCTCCGCTATGTCCAAACGAGGTGTATTTGATCAGCGGCGAAGCAGCATCGAGCCTTCTTGCATAAGCTATTGTTTCGTCGTAGTTGGGTGTTTCGCGATACTTGGTCTTCTCCGCATGTGTCTGCCATTCGGGCGGAGTCGCAGGTTGGGGGTTATGTGGCATGTATTAGATTTGATCAGGAATCCGAATCATGACAATGCTGCCTAAGATCGCGTTCACAAGACCGACACTTCGTACGCCGTCTGGCATTAAGAGTTCCGCAGGCCAGACAGCGGATATACATTGTCCGCGCGAACCAGCCGGTGATGACTGCGCTAAGACCCAGAATGCCAATGAAGACAGCCAGGTTTAGCAGCAGATCTTTCAACTCTTAGAGCCTTCTCTTACTGTTTTGTGATAGTCCTGCCCGCGCTGGTATCCGCGGCGAAAAGCTTTGTCAGTGGCACCCTCGCCATAAGTCTGATGCAATTCTGAAGCGGTTTCCTCATAGGATCGGCCTCGCATCTTCGGATTGAGGGCAGCCTCGAAACCGCGGCGATAGCTTACCTCATCAGAGCGGAAGTCCCCACCATCCGTCTGGTAGTGCTCCTCTTCTGCATCCCGCAGGCCCAGCCACCAGCTTTCACGAGCCGCGTCAATGCTTTCCGCCCCCGCCTGGGCCAGCACATTGTGTATGCGTTCCTTAGCGTCGTCATCTTCGGCGAAGCTAATCACGACGGAGCGGCCTTTCCTTAACGCATCTTCGTAGAGGTACAACTCGTCCCGTGATAGC
>JACDCK010000038.1 GCA_013817595.1 Pyrinomonadaceae bacterium
CGGCTGCAGGTTGCAGCGAGACGCCGGGAAGTCCGGTAATTTCAGCCAGATGATGCTGGAGTTCGTAGATGACCTGAAGCGCTCCCTGCGCTTCCTTCTCGTCGGCGAGAGGATGCAGGTTCGCGAAACCGGGAATGCGCGCCACTTTTTCATTAAGGCGCGAATTGTATTTCATGGTACACGAGCCGAGCGGGTACATGCCCAGATCAATCGAATAGTTCCAGGTGGACATTCTAATGAAATGACGAATCACGTCAACTTCGCTTACTTCCGGCAAACCTTCCAGGTCATCATCACGTTGAAACTTCTTCGGTACGATTTCATCGATTGCCGTTTCATCCACGTCCAGCGGAGGCAGTCGATAGCCAATGCGACCCGTCTGGGAACGTTCGAAGATCAGGGCTTCGTTATGACTGATGTGCGACGTTACTTTTGTGATGTCGGTTGAACTCATTTTAGAAAGCCACCTAAGTTCCCCAATACTCTCGACCTGGTTATAAATCTGCAAGGCTCGCCAATCCATCCAGCAGTGCATCGATCTCGGCCCGAGAATTGATTTCTGTGACGCATACGAGAAAATCATTAGGCCGGTCGGTGAAATAACGCGATAGGGGCAGGCCGCCGTTAATGCCGCGCTCCGCTGCCAGGGACGAGAGCAACCCGGCAGCATCGACCGGACCGCGCACTACAAATTCATTAAACCGCGGGGCAGAGAAGGGAAGCGAGAAGCCTTCGATCTCAGCAATACGCCGCGAGGTGTACGAAGCTTTTTGCGCACACTGAACTGCCACGTCTCGTAGTCCGCGACGACCCATCGTCTCCATATAGACCGTGGCTGCAAGGGCGATTAGTCCTTCATTTGTGCAAATGTTGGAGGTGGCCTTTTCGCGGCGGATGTGCTGCTCGCGGGTAGCCAGAGTCAAAACGAAACCGCGCTGGCCCTGCTTGTCGTAAGCCTCTCCCACCAGCCGGCCAGGAATTTGGCGCGCATACTTGTCGCGCGTCGCGAACAGACCAACGTAAGGGCCACCGAATGAGAGGGGCACCCCAAATGACTGTCCTTCGGCGATTACGATGTCTGCTCCGGCCGCGCCCGGCGACGTGAGTAGACCGAGCGACATCGCTTCGGTGACAGCAACAATCAGCAATGCGCCGGCCGCGTGGGCCTGTTCCGCCAGAGTGGCGACATCTTCGATGCAACCGAAGAAGTTTGGCGACTGCACAACTATGGCCGCAGTCTTGTCGTCGAGATGGGCAATGCTTGCTGCCACCTGGCCTGACGAGGACTCAAAGGCCACGTGCTGGAGTTCGATACCGGCATGTTGCACGTAAGTATTTACGACTTCGAGATATTCGGGATGTATCGCTCCGCAAGCGATGACTTTTGACCGTTTCGTTGCTCGCTCAGCCATCAATACCGCTTCGGCCAGTGCGGTCGACCCGTCATACATCGAAGCGTTCGCCACATCCATACCGGTCAACTGGCACACGAGTGTTTGGAATTCAAAGATTACCTGAAGCGTGCCCTGCGATATCTCAGGTTGATAGGGGGTGTAAGCCGTGAAAAACTCTGAGCGGGAAATGATGTGGTCGACGATCGTGGGAATGTAGTGAGAGTAAGCGCCGGCGCCCAGAAAGCTTGCTCGCTGTGCTGCGGCATTGTTCGCAGCCATCCGCTCAAATCCTGCCAGGAGTTCAATCTCTGAAAGGGCTGCTGGAGTGTCGAGAGCGCGGGTTAAGCGCAATTCCTCTGGGATAGAAGCAAATAGGTCGTCCGCCGAACGCAAACCGATCTGGTGGAGCATCGCCGCTCGTTCTTCGGGCGAATTAGGAATATAGCGCAAGTTTACTCTGTCTCAGCTTTCGTGAAATCTTCGTATTCCGCAGCCGTCAAAAGGCTATCAACCTCGCCGGGGTTCGACATGCGAACCTTAATCATCCAGCCTTCGCCATATGGATCTCCATTAACTCTTTCCGGCTCATCGTTAAGGGCCTCATTGACCTCGGCCACCGTGCCTGAAACAGGCGAGAACACTTCGGAAACGGCTTTTACTGATTCAACCGATCCGAAAGACTCGTTAGCGGCAAATTCTTCGCCCATCTTTGGCAATTCCACATAGACGACATCCCCCAGTGAGTTTTGCGCATAGTCCGTGATGCCAACCACGGCCACGTCGCCTTCCACCCGTAACCACTCGTGATCCTTGCTGTAGTGTAGATCCTCTGGAACGTTAGCCATGGTTCCTCCAACGGAATTTTAGATTGCCAATTGCCGATTTTGGAATTCGGTTCGGCCGGGCGGTTTCTCAAATCAAAAATCACAAATCAAAAATCGAAAACCAACGGAAACGCAAATTCACTGCGCACGTTTATAGAACGGTGTCTTCACAATCTGCGCCGCCACCAGCCGCCCGCGCACGTCGATGTGAACTTGCTGACCCTCGCCGGCAAACTCCACCGGAACGTAAGTCAAGCCAATATTCTTTTTCAAGAAGGGAGCTGGGCTTCCCGAAGTAACGCGACCCACTTTCGCCCCGTCAATAACGACTTCCTGTCCGTCGCGCGCGATGCCGCGTTCCGTGATCTCGAAACCGGCCAGGCGGCGCTTGACTCCCTCTTCCTTCTGCTTTGCCAACGCCTCGCGCCCGACAAAAGCTCCTTTGTTCAATTTGCAAATCCAGCCGAGGTTAGCTTCAAGCAGCGTGGTGGTCTCGTCGATCTCGTGGCCGTAGAGAGCCATGGCAGCCTCAAGCCGTAGCGTATTGCGTGCGGCCAGACCGCAGGGGAGGACGCCTTCGGGTGAGCCGGTGTTACCGGCGTCGAGAATTTTGTCCCAGAGTTGCTCCGCCTTGTCCGCGGCGGCGTAGACTTCGAAGCCATCTTCTCCTGTGTATCCCGTACGGGAAACGATCGCCGGTACGCCATCAACCTCGCCCTGGTCGAAATGGTAATACTTGATCTCCTCGAGCGGCAGATCGGTCAACTTCTGAAGCATCTTTAAGGCGTCTGGTCCTTGCAATGCCAGCTGGCAATACTCGGAGCTGACATTCCTGAGTTCGACTGATTCGTCGCGGGGCTGCGACGTGATCCAATCCCAGTCCTTTATAGTTGTGCCCGCATTGACCACGAGCGTGAACTTGTCGGCCGCAAACCGGTAAACCAGGAGATCGTCAATCACCGTGCCCTGTGGAGTTGTTAAGGCGGAGTATTGCGCCTGGCCATCTATGAGCTTTGAAGCGTCATTTGATGTGATGGAGTTGATGAACGCTATTGAGCCGGGGCCGCGCACGTCAATTTCACCCATATGCGAGACGTCAAAAAGGCCTGCGTGTGTGCGTGTGCGCAAGTGCTCTTCAATGGTACCCGCGGGATATTGGACAGGCATGTCCCAGCCGCCGAAATCAACCATGCGGCCACCCATGCGGCGATGCGCGGCATTAAGTGGTGTCTTTCTTAGCTCCAGCGCAGGTGCAGTCAAGCGTATCTCCCGGATCCGATACCGAACCCGCTACTCAGAGAATCACGAAAAACGGATGAATCCGCAAACTAACATGCGAAGTTCAGTGCGTCAAGCGAGTCTGTCAGAGCGAGTCTGTCGCTGTGCTGACGCGAGAAATTCTTGCTGTTCGTTACTGCGAAAGAAGTTAACGATGGGTTTTAGATGTCGACTTGTACAGGAGGGGACGAGTTGCCTTGAACGCGTTGGGAATCAGAAGTTTCGTTCGCGCACATCAACCTTCTGGACTGCGAAGACTACTCGCATGGTGTCAGGCCTGCGATCCATTGAGGCCGGGACGAAGGCCGCATCCCGACGGAGGGCTGCCTGAAAATCGTTGAGTATCTGTCGATCGCGAGGAGCGTGAACGACGTCGACCAGTGAGGCGGCCCCATTACTAAAGACATCCGCTACCACGAGCATGTCGTCCGCATCCTGATATCGGCTTTTGTGTGGGTGTGCATACGAACGTGTGAGCGTGGCGAGTGCGCCCTTAGGATTCAGACTTGGGGACTGCTCGGCGAAAGGAGCGCGACTGGCAGCGTAATCCTCGGATCTCACCGGCTTGTTTAGATCGTAACCGGCGCTCGCGGGAACCACATAGACTGCGGAACTTTGCACGGCGGCTTCGTGAAGTGCCTCAAAGTGGGGTCGCAACCCGGCAAACATAGCGATAAAAAGAATGACCGAAGCGACAGAACCAACGCTGTAGGGCATCAGACGAGGTTCGAGAAAGCGCGCGAGTCGATCACCAAAAGAAGACTTTGGGCTTTGCCGGCGCGCTGCGGCTTCGATCATCAAGGCACTAGTGATTGATGCAGCCAGGTCGACCGGGGGCCGAGAGCTGGACAGCATACTCAAACCGCGAGTCAACGCCCGCAGTTCGATAAGTTCGTCTCGGCAAACAGGACACTTGTCCACATGCTCATCAACGGCAACCCGGGCGGGCAGCATCAAAGCGTTGTCAACGTATAACGAAAGCAACTGTTTTGTTTCTTCACACGACATAAGACATTTTCAGTTGCCGATTGCCAATTGCCAATTTAAAGAGTGAAAATAAACGAACGTAACTCCTTCAATTGGCAATTGGCAATTGGCAACTGGCAATCTCCAATCGGCAATCCCTTGGATGGCTGACCGACCCCGGCTGCTTCCTTGTTAAGGGAAGCAACTCCGACAAAGTACAAGACAAGCTAACAGATGATTCGAGCGAGACTTTCAACGGGTGTTGCTGGCCACGTTTTCAAATTTGCTCTCGTCCCCCGATTAGCCGAAGTCTTCTACCCGCCGTCTCGTCACTTCGACCCATTTGGCACCGAGTTGTTGTGAGCCGGGGCGGGTCAGCCATTCATTGGGAATTTCGGAAATCGGACTGCGAATTGGGGATTTTTCAATCCGAAATCCGCAATTCGAAAATTCTTACAAAGATCCCGCCAACTTTCGTCGCAGCTCGGAGCGGCCGCGTGCCAGCCGCGACTTCACCGTACCTACGCTAACCCGCAATGTTGCGGCCACTTCTTCATAGCTCAACCCTTCAATGTCCCTCAAAATGACTGCCTCACGATAAGCACGGCCGAGTGTTAGCAGGGCCGCCCTGAGAACTCGTTCGCGTTCGTGCGCCAGCGTTTCCTGCTCCGGGGTATTTCCGCGATCGGCCGGCAGCGTGCCTGTTAGCGGTTTACTACCCCGTTCATCGGTGGAATCAAGTGAGACTGTCGAGTCGCGTCGCCGCCTGCGCCACCAGCGCCAACGGTTTCTCGCCTGATTGATAGCGATGCGATAGATCCAGGTCCTTAAGTCCGCATCGCCACGGAAGTGTTCCATGCTCTGAAACGCTCGCAGGAAAGTCTCCTGGGTCAGGTCGCGCGCGTCTTCACTATTCTCAGTTAACCGATAAAGCAATCCGTATATTTCCCCCGAACGCTCGGCTACCAGAACTTCAAATGCGGCGGCATCGCCTCGCTTTAGTCTTTCAATGAACTGCGTCTCGGTCGCCGCGCGACGGTCCACCGAGGCTGCGGTCGCAACCTGCTCCAGATCCATCTGCCCGCCGAGGGCTATTGGCTCTGAGTAGCTCACGGTTTACCCCCTGGGACGGGAATTGGAGTAGCCGACCGCCTAAGCCTATTCCCGGACAGGCGTACCCTTAGACACCAGTTCCAGTCAGTTTGTTCCCGAGGAATTCTCATGCCCGTCCTTTGATGCAATTGCACTACAAAACTTTATCGGGCGACTTGAAACTCCCCAGTACTCTGCCGATCCGATAAGCTCGCTTGACAGGATTTCGTGACACCCATTAGAGTGCTTGTTTCGCTTATCATACACTTAGAAGAACGCAGTTCACCATAGGGACTTGCGAGAAGGAATAAGTGGCTCGATACAAAAAGAAGCGCGCGCGAGAACTGCAGCACGACCGATTTCGCGACACAACTATTAGCGCTTTCGATCGTCTGGGCAATCTACTCGAGGGCCAGGGGAAAGCGATTCTGTATGGAATCGTCGCCATCGTTTTGATCGTTATACTCGTGGGAGTATGGCTCACTTGGAGCCGGCGAAAGGCCGACGAAGCCCGCCGGGCGCTGGGACGGGGAATTGCGATTGCTAGCGCCCCAGTCTCTTCGACATCTCCTCTAGATCCCGCTAGCACCTACGCAAATGAACAGGAGCGGGCTCAGAAAGCGATTGAAGAGTTTCAGAAGGTTGTAGCCAAGTATGGAGACCCCTACCACACGGAAGCACGGTATTTCATAGCTACAAATCTCCTGTATGTAGATCGAGAAAAGGGAGTTAGCGAGCTGGCCGAACTGAGCAAGAGCAACTTTAGTGATATCGCCACGCTAGCCAAGTTTGCGCTCGCGCAGGCTCAAGAAGCCGACGGCAAGTATGACGAGGCGGCCCAGCTTTACAGTCAGCTTGCGTCACAAAACACTGTGATCATCACCCCGGAGACGGCTAACCTTCGGCTGGCCATGGTTTATCTGAAGCAGGGCAAGAAAAAAGAGGCTGCAGATATTCTCTTCCAGATAGCCAACGCCGCACGCAAAGCAAAAGACGCCGATGGAGCAACCCTCCCGTCATCGGCGGCTGCCCGAGAAGCTACTCTGGAATTACAGAAACTGGACTCCGATCGCTTTGCCCAGCTCCCGGCGGAGTCTCCGGCAGCAGGACTGACCTTCTAAGCAATATTCCCGGTTATGGTTTTGATTTCCGGATAACGTTTCAACCCGAGCGTTCGTCATCAATAGGGAATGGGCTTACTAATCTGATCCCCGCATGGATAACCTTACCCATTCGCTTGTCGGGCTAGCCGCCTCAAAAGCAGGACTGGAAACGTTGTCACCCGGGACGACTGTTCTCTGCATTCTTGCAGCGAATGCTCCAGACTCCGACATAGTGACGTTGATTGGTGGCCGCTGGAACTACCTTCACCACCATCGCGGCATCACCCATTCAGTCCTTGGAGCGATTGTTCTCGGACTTACTCTTCCACTAATCTTCTATTTCGCAGATCGCCTGATCGCCAGAATTCGTGCGCGTCGACCCGCGGTCAGGTTGAAGGGGTTAATGATTGCGTCGCTGCTTGTTACTGCGACGCATCCCTTCATGGACTGGACTAACAACTATGGAATCCGTCCCTTTCTGCCGTGGAGTTCGCAGTGGTTCTATGGTGACTTCATTTTTATTATCGATCCTTTTCTCTGGATGATTTTGGGAAGCGCCTGCTTCTTGCTAACCTCAAAGTCGAAATTGCTATTGGGAATCTGGTTGTTGCTGGCGCTGCTATTCACCTATCTGGTGCTCACCGTTCCCGTGCAGCGCGGACTGGACCAGCCCCTGGTGCCTAGAACCATTTGGATTATCGTCCTAATTGGTCTTCTAGTTTCATTTAAGTTGGGCGCCGCACAAAGATGGGGATCTCAGATCGCCCTCGCCGCATTGGTGGTGATTGCAGTGTATTGGGGTAGCCTGGCGTCTCTTCATTGGTTTGCGATCAATGAGGCAAGGATCGAGGCAAGAGCCATCGTCAGCCAATACGGGGAGAGCATCACCGACATTGCCGCGATGGCAACTCTCGCGAATCCGTTTCGGTGGTCCTGTGTGTTGGAAACTGAGAGCGCGGCTTACCGGTTTGAGCTTTCACTAGCGGGTAGCCAAAGCGCTCTCTCACGGCTCGTTCGACACGAGCGAGCAGACACTACCGATTCCCCTGCTGTCGAACAAGCCTTGCGGGATGAAAGGGCGAGAATCTTTTTGGACTTTGCACGATTTCCTGTGGCTAAGGTAGTGGGAGCCGACTGCATGACCCAAACGCTCGTGCAATTAGCTGACCTACGCTACACTCAACCAGGAAGCGGGCGTGGAACCTTTTCCCTTGATGTGCCGGTTGATTGCCCGACTCAGGATACGGCCCAAGATAGACGATCCCAATGACGTAGATGCCTTTAGATGAATGACACGAAACAAATCGAAGCCCTCAAGTCGCTGGCCGATGCTGCCAAAGAACGTTCTCGACCCGGTAAGAGAGTATTCGTAGCGAGCGTTCGTGTTTCTCCCGGGGCTTACCTTGTCGTTTCGAGCGTGCTTACGTTTTCCGCCGGTCTGCTCTTGCGTTCCGAGCAGGATGGGTGGGCGCTACTGGCGATCGTCGTGGCGTGGACGCTCCTGCCGGCGCTGGCTCTGACTGACAAGATCGCATTTGACGGCAAGTCGTTGGTACGTCGCGGGGTGATGCCGTTCCTACTTCAGCTCGTCTCAGGGCGGAGGCAGCAGCTTAGCGTGGCGGAAGTTGAACGAGTGGATACGAACGCGGTTCGCACACTTCGGCGCGGCGGTAGAGTGCACTATCGCTACCGCAGCCAGATTACAGGGAGAGGGACTGGTTTTGTTTTCGCTTCTGGTGGTCGGCGTTACCGCAAGATGGTACAGCGACTCTTCCCGCTCATTCATGACGACAAGATCGATTTGAGGACGCGTGAGCTGCGAGACTATCTCTGCGACCCGAAATCCATAAACCGCGATCTGGACTGGCTCAAACTTGCACCATCCGACGTCCTGGACAATGCGACTGCGGAGATCAAGCTGGGCGGAAAAAGAGAGCATAGAGAGCATGTCGAGGAACAAAGCGACGCTCACGGCATTTCCCCTAGCGATGTCGAGCGAGCGATCCTGCTAAGAGAACTCGGAAACAAGCTACGCATTGCGGGCCGCCTTAGAGAAGCCGGTGAAGCTTTTCGCAGGGCATTGAATGTTCTTCCGCGGGACGGCCGGCTGATTTACGACTTCGCCCGCCTGCTCCGTTCGCAGGCAAGCGCTCGGGGAGATGCGCGTTTGCTTTCGCGCGCGCGTGCCGCTCTGCGACTGTCAGCCATGAGAGCCGATGAGGATGCCGCTTTGCTGTCACTGATTGGTGAGGGCTTTTTGGAGTGCAATGAAGCATCGCGAGCTGAACGTAGCTTCCAGCGAGCGATTGAGCTGGAACCGCGAACGTTTCGAGCGCGGCTCGGCCTTGCCGATGTAGCGCTGCGAAATGGCAAGCTGGCGCATGTGATCCACCAGTATCGTGATGCGGCCCACGAGACTTCCGAAAAGGCGCTGGTCCGCTATGCTCGCCGCGAAGCGGACTATTACCTTAGTCTCAATGACGACGATGATTATCTTTCCGCGGAGCTAAGCCGCATCAATTGGCTGCAGACGTTAACTCGCGTTCGACGCCTTGCCGCCCGAGTAACCAACGCGAGCACACTTGTGGCCCTGATTGGGACTTATGCTGATCAGGAGATCGCAGGTATCGGTTGGGCGCTCGCTTCTTCCTCCCTGGTAGCATGGCTATCCAGTCTTCTTGCCGGCAGGTTGCTTTCCGCGCGACGCAAGCCACGTCCGATCGATTAACAAAACACCATCAGTGGGTAAGAGAAAAGGCAGAAGACATTAAGCTTCTGCCTTACGTTCCCACCTTGAGTGTTTGGTGATTCAAAGGGTCGTTTTCGAACGAAGTGGTGCAGGATTCTTCTTGTTCTTCCGGGCCGGTGTCTTACCTATCGTTTCTGATTTGGTCCTGCCCGCGCTGCGTGACCCGGTTTCATCAGTTTGCGCTTTGGAACCGCCGTCACCGGCAGCCTTCGTCTCAAAGGTGGCCGACGCTGCGTTCGCTTTCTGTTTATCAGTCGAAACAGCAGCCTCGGTTGGCTTAGTCGAACTATCCACCTTAGGCACTATCGTTCGCCCCTGCTGCTCGGTTCCGGATGCCACCGCAGACGTTCGGGTCGATTCCGGATTGAGCAATGCGTCCCAACGGTAGCGCGGAAGCGTGCGAGGCTCAGCGAGCTTTTTGAAAATAAAGTCTGTCATCGCTGAGACGATCCAGTTGTGGTAGAACTCGCCAACCGATGCCAATTCGGCATCCGGCGCCGGGTTCATGAAATCGATGGCGTAAGGAATATGGTCCTTGATCGCAAACTCGACGGTGTTGAGGTCATACCCAAGCGCGGTGCAAAGGGTGCGAACGTCCTTCGTCACGCGCTCCGCGAGCTTTGGAGCGAGATAGTCGGGGTCGTGAATATACTGCTCACCAGATAGATATGGCTTCCGTGGATCGTAGGCCATGATCATCACTTCCTGCTGTCCTACGCAGTAGCAGCGCACGAACTGGTCGAAGTTAATAAACTCCTGCAGCGTCATGCAGAGCGTACCGGTCGCGTCATACTCTGACCACAGCTCTTCGAGAGAATTGACCCGTGAAACGTTTTTCCAACCGCCGCCGTCAAACGGTTTCAGAATAGCCGGCAGACCGATGTAATCAATTATGCCTTGCCAGTCGAGAGGAAACTCCAGGTTGCGCAGGCTCTCGGTGACAATTCCCGGGATGTAATCCTTCTGTGGTAAGAGCACCGTTTTGGGAACCGCTACGCCAATCTTATGAGCCAGTGAGAAGTTGAAGAACTTGTCGTCGGCAGACCACCAGAACGGGTTATTAATGATGACGACGCCTTCCAGGGCCAGGCGCTTCAGAGTCGCCCGATAAAATGGAACGTCGTGGGAGATGCGGTCGACCACCAGATCATATTGGGGAGGCGCGTCATGACGAATGGCGCCCAACTTCATGAATTCGGCTATCGTTTCTCCCTTTCCTCGCTCGTTGATGGCGCTAATGAGAGCATCGGGGAACGTCTTCTCCCGGCCAACCAAAATGCCTACTCGATTCATAATTCGGTGTCCTTTCAATTAGGGCGAATGCGCCGTCAGGGCGCACAGACTAATAAACGGGCAAACTACCATAACGCATTGTTAAGTAGGTTCATGCTGTGGAAAACTACGCAAAATACGCCTCACCAGCCAGGTTGTCAAATGAAGGAAGCCAGTGAGGCATCTGACCACCGGAAAACAAGCATCAATAAGTGGGTCAACCACCTTAAACTCGGGCTTTAGGTTACGATGGACCGGTCTCTGGGCTTCAAACGCCTTTGGCGGTGCGTGTGGTAGAATCCACTCGCTCATGGCCGGCATTCTCCCTTTTCGCCAGCCTGACGCAACAATCAAGCTCCTGGAAGGAGAACGAAATTCTTGCTTCGATCACTTTTGGCCCCACTGGTCTTTGGCGCGATCTTGCTTGCGGGGATCTGGTCAGCATTGACTGGCAGCCCGACGGTTGCCACCCAGAACAATCAGAACAACCAAAGTAACACCGCCGCCAGTAACCAGAATACTCGGAAGCGCGAAAAGAACGAGAAAATCGACCGGAATCAGAAGGCCCTGACCGCGGAACAGATTTCCGAATTAACGGTGCTGGTCTACGGCTCGCGTCCGGTACTCGCTCAGATACGCCGCAACGGCGTGGAACGCGGTCGCATCACCCGTTTCACGACCGATGGAAAGACCGAACAAGCCACCTATGAGCGCCGCTTCATTAGGGGAGAGAGCGCGGACAAGGACAAGATTAGGCTTGATCAGAAAATGCCCACGATGGAGTACTCGCTGATCTTCGGCGAAGGACGTCTATGGGGTGTCATCAACGGCGCCGCTTTTACTCCCCGACAAGATGCGGCGGATGCCTTCCTATCGCAGCATCACCACAGCATTGAGAGCTTGCTCCGCTACAAAGAGAACGGAGCCACGATTAACTTGGTGGGTAAGGACAAACAGAAGGGCCTCGACCTCTACGTCCTGGATCTTACTGACAAAGATAAACGAACCACTCGCTACTACATCAGTGCCAGGACATTCCACGTTTTATGGCTTGAGTATGATGAAGCAAACCCCGGCGCCGCACGGCTGAAATACTCGAAGAGGTTTTCCGATTACCGCTACGCTCAAAGCACACTGGTGCCTTACCGCACTATACTGATGGAGGATGGTAAGCAAACGCAGGAGACACGAATTCTCACAGTCACATTTGGCGTCAAAGTTGATGATACGCTCTTCAAGAATCCGCAAGCGTGAAATTAAGCCGGTCGTATCAGTTTGTACGGAGCAACAGTGAGCCTGCCGGAACGAATTGGCCGCGGATTACGCGGATAGGACGGAGCTGCAAAGAGCGCCTGATTGCACTCTCGGCCTTTGAATTTCCTCAAGCCTCCCGGCCGATTTACTTCATATCCGGTTTATCGGCGAAATCCGTGGCCAATTCGTTTGCAGATACGCTGAGAGTATCGTTTTCTTTCGGAACCTTCGCTGAATTCTGGCGTGTATAGCCTGCGGGCGCTCGTTCGTAAGGGTTATAATCAGCATTCGGAGGCCGCTCATCCGCCGTGCTTGTCAGAATGGGAGCGGACGGGGGTCCCCAGCCGGGGAGCCCGGCTGGGGTGGTGGTAGCGACCTGGTTTCGACAGCCACCATGCAACCCGGTCGCTACCGCTCGCGATTCTGACAGAGAAGTGAGAGCCTACCCACCTTGATGGAGACACTCAGTTCCATTGACGAGCTAAGTTTCCCTGTGGCTCTGCGGCAGGAAGTGATAGCTGATTCGACCTCGGATCACGCGCTGCTGGAAGCGACGCGTACGGGCGATGAAGATGCTTTTGCCGAGTTGGTTAGCCGTTATCGTAATCAAATTACGAGCTACATTTACCGGATGACGAATGACTACGATGGCGCAGTGGATCTTGCGCAGGAAACCTTTGTCAGGCTTTATCGAGCGGTAGATCGTTATCAGAGCAGTTATGCGTTTTCGACTTACATCTACCGGATTGCCACAAACCTGGCAATCAGTGAGTTGCGCAAACGAAAGCGCCGGCGGCTGGTCTCGCTGACCGGGTTTTTTCAGACTCACGATGGGGGCGAGAATCGTGAGCTCGATCCGGTTGACGAGCGGCCGCTGCAAGATACCGAACTCGTTGCCACGGAAAGGCGCATTGCAGTGCAGCGAGCAATCAGGACCTTGCCGGAGAAGTATAGGGCGCCGTTGATTTTGCGAGATGTGGAAGGCAGGAGTTATGAAGAGATCTCCCGTATTTTGCAGACCTCTGAGGGAACTGTGAAATCACGGATTAGTCGGGCGCGCGACTTTTTACGCGAAAAGATGAGAGCTTATCTCTGAAATGGGAGTGTTATGAGAGTAGCCACTTGCAAAACTGTTTGTCGTGAAATTGAAGAAGCAGAATCTGGGCAGCGCTTAAGTACCTCTGTCACCGAACACCTGGGAGGCTGCCCAGAATGCCAGAGTTTTTATGATGAGCGAATTAAGCTGCGGCAGCTTGTTGCCAGCCTGGAAACCGTTGCCGCCCCGCCGGACTTTGATTTTCGGGTTCGTTCACGGCTCGCAAACGAGAAAGCGAGCGCTCATGCCGGATTCTTCTTTAGGAATTTCTCATTCGGGTTTCCGTCAATTGCGTTGGCGACGCTGGTCCTGATGATTGGTGGAGTCTTCGCCCTGCGAGCCTGGAATGCACCGACCAATAGCGCAACCGCCTTGCAGACTGAGACGCGCGATGTGAATCCGCCCAATATTGTTAAGAGCGAACCAGGCCCGCCAGCCGGCAAGTCGGAGCTGACCAAGTCGGAGTTGACGGCGCCTGACAACAAAAGGACAGCTGCCGCGACCAAGGATGAAGGCAACGAGACACTTCGGCCAGTACAAGGGGTAGCGAAGAGAAGCTTTTTAAAGAGCACGGTCGCCTCAGTCAGAAGCAGCCGGCGCCTGGCCACCAAAGAATTCAGCAGCACGTCAGCGCCTGTGGTTAAGCAAGAGGAGGCGGTTGCAAGTCTGGAAACATTCCCTATCTTCCAGATTGAGGCTTCATCCCAGCCGTTAAGACTCTCGCTTGATTACTCCGGCGGAATTTCGCGCACGATTTCGGTGCCCGCACTGAGTTTTGGATCGGAGAGGGTGCTGGCGGGAGGCGGTTTATCATTGGTTAAGAATTCACCGAAAGGTGCTTGGTAGTTGACGTGCGGCTAGGGTCAGTAGCCCGACTGTTAAGGAGTGCTGCACGGGGAACGAAATCGTTGGTGAATCCGAAAATGGTAATAAGAAGTCACCGGAGAGTGTCCACATTGGTCTTTCTGACAATCGCGGCCATCGGCTCGCTCGTTACTTGTTCAGCGCAGGTTGCTCCACCTTCGGCTCCGCCGCCGGCTGCTCCGGTCACTCCCAGGTCGCGCCCGGCAAGCACTGGCGCGCGTACCGGTCCCGTGCTCGTAGAAAACCGTCTCACGGCTCCCCAGGTAGTAACAATTCTGCACCGCTTGAACGGGCTCAAAATGTTCCGTTTGTTGCTTCGGTCGAGCGACGATCTACGTG
>JACDCK010000224.1 GCA_013817595.1 Pyrinomonadaceae bacterium
GAGTATGTAGGGGAAGCTGGCCTTGCAGGTGCCACTCGCTTCGAGCAATCTCAGCCCCGTTCAGCCGTCCGCTAACTTTTACCTTGATTCCCTGCGCCCCAAACCGCAGCGACTCCTCCACGGCTTTTCTCATTGCGCGCCGGAACGCAATGCGCTTCTCCAACTGCGCGGCAATCTTTTCAGCCTGGAGCTGGGCGTTCAGTTCTGGCTTGTGAATCTCCTGAATCGAAACCAGTACTTCGCGTCCGGTCTTTGCCGACAGGTCAGTCTTGAGCTTATCGATCTCAGCGCCTTTACGACCGATGATGATTCCCGGCCGTGAAGTGTAGATAACGATCTTCAAACGATTAGCCGCGCGCTCGATGTCCACATGGGAAACCCCGGCCCCGGTGAAACGGCTCTTCAGATCGCGCTTAAGTTTCAGATCCTCAAGCAGGAACTCACCAAACTGCTTCTTCGCGTACCAATGCGAATGCCAGTCCTTGTTGTAGCCGAGGCGGAAACCGTATGGATGAACTTTCTGACCCACAATATTCTCCAGTCTTAGTTGGGCTATTCTTCTTCAGCGCTCGTCTTCTTAGAAGCTCGCTTGGTGGCTTTCTTCTCGCTCACCGCTATCTCAGCGCCCCCTGACTTCGCAGCGGGAGCAGCCTTGGACGGGGTTCGCTTGCCGCGAGGTGCGGCTGCCGCTCCACCGCGCTTTCGGCTCTTGCTTTCCGCAAGTTTGGCGGGCGTCGCTTCCGCGATCTTCGAATTCTTTCCGCCTTTGAGCTTAGCTCCTGGCTCGGGTCGCGCATCATTGGAGAGCAGAATCGTCACATGACAAAAGTGGCGTTGCTCGCGATAGGCTCTCCCCTGCGGCGCGGGTCGCACCCGGCGCCGATTCTTCGTGGGCCCACGATCGACGAACGCGGCCTTCACCCAAAGATCGTCCGGGTCGACCGATACATTGGCCTTCTCCGCGGTTTCGTTAGCATTCGCTATTGCCGATCGCATGCATTTTTCGATTCCGTTGGCTGCCCGCTTGCTCGAGTAACGCAGAATTGCCAGGGCTTTATTGACGTCCTGGCCCCGAATCATATCTATGACGAGCCGCGCCTTCTGAGCGGACCCTCTGAGATATTTTGCACTTGCCGTTGCTTCCATTCTCTGACCTCGTGAATCGTGAATCGTGAATCGTGAATCGTAAGAGCTTGTCTATTTACGATTCACGGTTCACGATTTACGGTTTTGCTACCTTGGTGGCTTTCTCCACCTTTGTCCCCGAGTGCCCCTTAAACGTGCGTGTCGGCGCAAACTCGCCCAGCTTATGGCCCACCATATTCTCGGTGACGTACACGGGCAGGTGCCGTTTGCCATTGTGAACACCGAAAGTAAGCCCCACCATGTCAGGCGTAATGGTCGAACGTCGCGACCAGGTTTTAATAACCGGCGGGCGTTGGCCACCAGCGCGTGTCCGCTCAACAGCTCTCAGAATGCTTCGGTCAATGAATGGTCCCTTTTTAACTGAACGTGCCATGTCGTCTCCATTTCGAATTGCGGAGTTCGAATTGCGGATTTACAATCAAGTGCCTTTCAATTCGAGATCCGAAATTCGCAATCCGAATTTATTTCGTCCTACGATCGCGGAGAATCATTTTCTGCGTTCGTTTGTTACTCCTGGTCTTGTAACCGCGCGTCGGCTGGCCCCAGGGAGTAACCGGATTACGTCCACCCGACGTCTTTCCTTCACCACCACCATGCGGATGGTCCACGGGGTTCATCGCCACACCACGCACGTGGGGTCGTATACCTTTCCAGCGCGACCTGCCCGCTTTTCCGTATGAAACATTTTCGTGCTCAATGTTACCCACCTGGCCGACAGTGGCCTTGCAGACCAACGGCACGCGGCGGACTTCTCCGGAAGGCATGCGTAGCTGAGCGTAATTTCCTTCCTTGGCCACGAGCTGAGCAAAGGCCCCGGCGGAACGAGCCATCTGACCACCCTTCCCGGGACGCAACTCGATGTTATGAATCTGCGTACCCAACGGGATATTGATAAGAGGCAGCGTATTGCCCGGCAAAATGTCGGCTTCCGGCCCGCTCATAATGGTCTTCCCGACTTCTACCCCGCTCGGTGCAATAATGTACCGCTTTTCACCATCGAGATAGGTAACCAGTGCGATGTGCGCCGACCGATTCGGGTCATACTCTATCTGCGTAATGCGGCCAGGCACGCCCTCCTTATCCCGCTTGAAATCAACAATGCGGTAGAAGCGTTTATGACCGCCGCCTCGCCGGCGAACGGTAATTCGCCCGTCATTGTTGCGACCGGAGATTCGCTTCTTCGGCTCCAGCAACGATTTCTCAGGCTCTGCTCCTACGGTGAGATCGTCACGCGTCAGATATGTCTGGTAGCGACGTGATGGCGATGTGGGTGTTAATTTCTTAATGCCCATAGCTTTGAATTTCGGATTTCGGATTTTCGGATTTCGGATTTCGAAGCGGAAGAAAGTGTTTCTTAAATCCGCAATCCGAAATCCGCAATTCTTAGATTGCCTCGCCGTAATCAACCGGATTCTCGCCCTGCTGCAGCGTCACGTAAGCTTTCTTCCAGGACGGCTTACGTCCTTCGAAGCGGCCGCGACGGGCCATCTTTCCCATGAAATTAATCGTCCGCACTTGGTCCACTTTGACCTGAAAAATCGTCTCAACTGCCGACTTGATCTCAGGTTTCGTGGCCCTCCGGTCAACCCTGAAGGTCAATAACTGCCGCGTATCCTGTGACTCCTCCTTGGCAACCAGCGCTTTCTCCGTGATTACCGGCGACTTGATGATGTCCCAAACCGTTCTCATCTCTTAGGCCGCCTCCTTCTTTGGCTTGCTGGCGCGCTCTGGCTTGGCCACGGCCGGCTTGCTTCCCGGCTTGCTAGCGCGATTCGGCTTCGCTGCGGCAGCCTTCCTGGTCTTCGTCGCCGCGGCAGCTTCTACTCTCTCATCCGACGCATCGTCGGGGGCGGCACTCTTCTCTTCCTTTGGCCCCAGGAGTTGCTCGAGTTCCTCAATGGCCGCCTGCGAAAGCACCAGCTTCTCGTGATACAGCAAGTCGTAAATATTCAGACCCAAACTGTTTACCACCTTCGCGCGCTGAAGATTCCGCGCCGAGAGCATCAGGTTCTCGTTATCAAACGTATCAACGATCAAAGTCTTGCCTTCGAGACCCAACGTAGCGAGCGACGCGACAAAGTCCTTCGTCTTGGGCTTATCAAGCGACCACCCCTCAACCACGATCACGTTACCTTCGCGCACTCGCTCCGAAAGCGCCGAACGGAGAGCTCCCCGGCGCATTTTTTTCGGCATGTTGTAAGACCAGTCACGCGCCTGTGGTCCGTGGACATTGCCGCCGCCTTTCCACAACGGTGAGCGCAAAGATGCTATACGCGCGCGGCCCGTGCCTTTCTGTTTCCAAAGCTTGCGACCCGAGCCTGAAACATCGCCACGAGTCTTGGTTGCACTTGTACCCTGACGAGCGTTGGCCATGAAATTTCTCACGGCGGCATGAATCAGTGGCTCATTAAACGGTGCATTAAATACCGCGTCGGAAAGTTGAATCTCGCCGACCTCATAATTCTTTATGTTGCGCACCTTGACCGTAGGCATGTCTGACTCCAGTGATAAGTAATGAGTGATGAGAATCTCTGATTTGTGATTTTAGATATTCGATTTCCGCCGGAACCCCTCTACGCCGAACCACCTCAAATCTGTATATCACTCCTCACCTTGTTCTCTTCTGCCGCTGGGCGGCCTTCTTAACAATAACGACGCTTCCATTGGCCCCGGGAACCGCGCCGCGAATCATCAACACATTGTTCTCAGCATCCACACGGGCTATCTTCAACCCTTTGACAGTGATACGAGCGTCGCCCATGTGCCCCGAAGATCTGGTACCTTTGATCACCCGCGACGGATATGCGGAAGCCCCGATTGACCCCGGCGCGCGCACGTTCATTGAACCGTGCGACTCAGGGCCCCGATTAAAGTTATGACGCTTAATCGTGCCGGCAAAACCGCGGCCCTTTGACCGTCCGATAACTTCAACCGCATCACCATCGGCAAACTGGTCAACCATCACCTTGTCGCCCACATTAGTGGCGTCTTCAGAATCCTCGAGCCGAAACTCTTTTAGAATTCGCGTGGGTGGGGTGCCGCCGCCGGTTTTTTCAAAGTGACCTCGCATTGGCTTGGTCACGTTCTTCAACTTCACCGGTCTTTCGTCCACAAGGCCCAACTGAACGGCGTTATAACCGTCAGGTCCAGCCGCAGACTTCTTCTGTACGACCACGCACGGACCCGCTTTGATAACTGTCACAGGGGTTACCGTCCCGTCCGCAGCGAAGAGCTGCGTCATGCCGATTTTTCTACCGATGATTCCGTTAATCATAAGCACA
>JACDCK010000039.1 GCA_013817595.1 Pyrinomonadaceae bacterium
GTGTTCGAGCGGCACCTTCGTCAGTTCAAGCAGTGCCGGCGGAACGGTAGGCATCATCGTGCTGGCGGCAGGAGGCTCGACACGCATGGGAGTGCCGAAACACTTCTTCTCTATCGCGGGCGAAGTCTACTGCGCCGCGCAATGGAGACGGCAGTTGCTACCGTCTGCCGCCCCGTTGTCGTAGTTCTCGGAGCGAATGCCGACCGGTTGTGTGATGAGGCGAAACAACTGCCTGTGCATGTGGCAGAAAATAAACGATGGGAAGAAGGGATGGGTTCCTCTATTCAAATCGGTTTTGCAACGCTCGTCGCTGCCGATGGAGGACTTGAGGCGGGAGTGATTATGCTTTGCGATCAACCGCTTGTCTCTGCCCAAAACATCAATGAACTTGTCGATGTTTACCGCAGGACCAACGATCCCATCGTCGCTTCAGCGTATGGGGAAACTGTCGGAGTGCCGGCGTTGTTTGCACGCAACCTGTTCACGGAACTCGCAGCCCTCAAAGGCAGTGAAGGAGCAAAGCAGATTATTGCAAAGCACGCTCACGAAGTTCATCGCATCTCGCTCCCCGCAGGCGCGATTGATGTTGATACACCGAGAGACTATGAGCAATTAAGTTTGCTGACCGAGAACACGAATATTTAGTGCGAACTCTTTGACGCCTGAATTGCGACAAAACATTTCGGTTTGACGATGTTGAGCGAGTCATGGACGAGTATGCTCTGACTGTGCAATCGGGCGCAGCGAGCGAGGCGCAATGGCCGGACTGGATCAATATTCCGTCCAAGATCGGGCAAGTCGCAGCCAGCAAAATCTTCGCGCGCATTGGTGAAGGAGACTTCCGCCGCAGAGGCATTCTGGTCAACGCCGTCTGTCCGGGGCTTGTCGATACCGAAGCGTCGCGTTCTGGTTTGACGATATGACCGAGTTGCACGGGAGTTACCGAAAGCTGGCGGTCCCGAATAGGAAGTAGTAATGCCACGGCATCAAGCCAACGGCGCGCAGGCGCTCGTGATCGCCGGCTCATGCCCGTGGCATCGCGCGTCACCTTCGCCACGTAGTCGAGCATCATCTTGGTCTTGCTCCGAGACCTGAGTAGTTGCGTAACCATCTTGGAGCGTTCGAACGTGAGAGCTTTGCTAAGGAATGGCAGGCGCGTGGGCATATCGGAGCATGATTCATCCGGTAGCGCCAAACTTTTTCGGCAGAGCGTAGGGGTGACTGTTCATCTTCATTGCTCTTGATAAGGATGCCTTGATGAGTCTTTGATTCAGACTTTTTTTGTTGAGCTAAATATATATACATATGTATATTATCCTGTCGATTGGTAAGACCTCCGCGTCGCGCACCTGATCTTCGTCGAGACTTGGAGGCGAAACACTATGTTAAGACTTCGGAACTCGGGGCGCTCGTCGTGGAAGCGTTCTCCGAAACCGTCGATAGCGACACATCTATCACGCCGTTTGAAATTTCGGCGAGTCGAGTTTATGACGGCAACTGCCGAATGAAGCAGCAATGTACAAGGATGACGTATGAGTAAAGCGAACGATGAGCCGGAAGTTTGAATGTTGTCCCAAGATGACTTAAGCATGCAGGCGCTGGGGCGGCACGCTGAAACTAACTCGCACGGGAGTAACACGGTTGTGCTCGACGCTGACGTGGCTGCGGTCTTTCCCGATCCGTCGTCGGTTAACGAAGCTTTAAGGAAGCTAATTCAAAACCATCGGCGACAAACGGGTGAAGAAGATGGCCGTCAGAGTTCGCGTGGTTAAGTAATCGCTAATAAAGCCTGGCTGCTACAGTCGCGATGAAAACAGGATCGACAAAAACAGGATCGACTCTTGATAGGTTCGTGCGAGTATGTTATAGATGATACTCGTTTTCTTTGACATTAATTGATCGTGGCGATTTAAGGCAACTTGCTCCACGTAAAAAACTGCTAAAGAGCTCTGGGATTTTCCAAGCTTTGATGGAAACCTCGCGCACTCTGAGGCGCGGGGTTTTTCATTTTCCGCCGCCCTCCAGTTTTTACCCGCCGCATAGTCGCCACGCAGACTTCGTTAGGAGAACTGCAATGGCTACGACAAAGGCACGGATAGCAACCAGTACTGACTTTGAAACCTTAGACGAAGAGTTCGATCCGGCAAGCTACAACTTCGAGACTCTGGCGTTGCATGCCGGAACACCTCCGGATCCAACGACTGGCGCTATGCTGACGCCGATCTATCAAACCACCACCTACCGTCAGAAGTGTGTCGGCAAAGATAAAGGATTCACGTACAGCCGTTCCGCCAATCCGACAGTGTCGGCGTTGGAAAGAAGACTTGCCGCGCTTGAAGGAGCCGAGTTCGCCACGTGCTATGCCACGGGAATGGCTGCGACGACCGTGTTGTGTCTGGCATTGCTGCGTGGCGGCGATCGCGTGCTGATTTCTCAGGCAGTTTACGGCGGGACCGTCCGTCTGTTTCGCCAAGTCCTGGCGCAGTTTGGTGTAGAAGCAGAATTCGTTGATAGTTCGGAGGAAGAGGCTCTTACAGAGGCTTTGAAAAAACCTACCCGCTTCGTTTTCATCGAGACCCCGGCCAATCCGACGCTCAAGCTGACTGATATTGCGCTCGCGGCGAAGTTATCCAAGTCGGCTGACTCATTGTTCGTGGTCGACAACACGCTGCTCACTCCCGCTCTGCAACGCCCATTCGATACTGGGCGCGGATGTTGTTCTTCACTCAACGACAGAGTTTATTGACGGTCACAATGCCACCGTCGGCGGTGCTCTCATCACGCGCAACGCTGAATTGCACGAGCGCTTAGCCTTTACGCGCAACACCATCGGCGCAATCCAAGCTCCCTTTCCTGCATGGTTGACGCTGCAAGGTGTCAAGACTCTGCCGCTTCGGATGGCACAGCACTCGGCCAACGCGCTCCTCATCGCGCGATTTCTTGAAGAGCATCCGCGCATCACTGACGTTGCCTATCCAGGACTCGAATCATTCCCGCAATATGAATTGGCCCAACGCCAGCAGAAGACAGGCGGCGCGCTGATCGCTTTCGAGGTCGAAGGTGGAGTTGAAGCTGGCATTCGTTTGATGAACGAAGTGCGTTTGTGCGCGCTAGCGGAAAACCTGGGCGCCGCAGAGACAATCATCACACATCCTGCTTCTATGACGCACGCCGATGTGCCGCCCGCGCAACGCACCGCCGCCGGAATCACAGACGGACTGGTGCGTTTGTCGGTTGGCTTGGAGAACGCCAACGACCTAATCGCTGATCTGGATCAGGCTCTTAGCCGCTGAACGGAAAAAGGGAGACTGTTATGTACGACAAGGAAAAGATCATCGTCTTAAAGTTTGGCAGCTCCGTGTTGCGCGATGAAAGTGATCTGCCGCGCGCCGTGCATGAAATCTATCGCTGGTGGCGTCAAGGCGCGCAGGTCTTGGTTGTGACTTCGGCATTTGGTAATACCACCGAACAACTCTTGCAACGTGCTGAAAGTATCTGCGCTCGACCAGAGCGATCGGCGCTCGCGGCGTTGCTCGCTACTGGTGAGGCCGCGTCATCAGCGCTATTGAGCCTCGCGCTGAACAGGGCAGGTATTCCCGCTAAAGTGCTGGATCCAGCGCAGGCGGGCTTGCTCACCGCTGGCGGAACCATGGATGCCGATCTCATCGCCGTTGATGTTGCGCGTCTGCGCGGAGAGTTGAGGAAAGCCGTCGTGGTCCTGCCAGGATTTATTGGGCGAGGAGAAAATGGCAACACTTACTCTACTAGGTCGCGGCGGCTCGGATTTCTCTGCACTGTTTCTAGCGCATCGACTGAGAGGTCAGTGCGTTCTGCTCAAAGATGTGGATGGAATTTACGCCAGTGACCCTGCTCCGGCCACCACTCGCCCAGTCCGCTTTGCGGAACTCAGATACGAGACGGCCAGTCAACTGGCTGGCCGCGTAGTCCAGCCTAAAGCTATCCGCTTTGCTGCCTCACAGCGCGTGCCATTCATGGTCACCAGCATCGGCTCAGCGCATCAGACAATCGTTGGCTCCAAAGCGGATCATCTGGCTGTTAGGCCGATGCAGGCTGCGCCGCTACGAGTGGCTCTGCTTGGTTGTGGAACGGTCGGCGGCGGTGTCTATCAAGCGCTGGCGCCCCTGCCGGAATTATTCACGGTAACCGGCGTGGGTACACGCAATGTCGAACGGGCACTTGCTGCCGGCGTTCCAGAGCTCCTCATTACGGAAGATCTCGAGGAACTCATCGAAGGGTCATGTGATGTCGTGTGGAATTGATTGGCGGTCCCAAGTTGGCTGACAGTCTAGTCACGAAGGCTTTGGTCACTGGTCGTCACGTAATCACGGCCAATAAGCCTCTCATTGCTACTGAAGGTGAACGGCTCGCTTCACTCGCGGCGGACTGTGGCGTAGCGCTGCGTTACAGCGCAGCCGTTGGAGGCGGGATGCCCGCTTTAGAAGTTATTGAGCGGGCGCTTGGACTTGGACCAATACGATCCTTCCGCGGAGTGTTGAACGGTACCACGAATTTTGTGCTAGACCGCCTGGCGGGAGGTCAGGATCTCAAGAGCGCAGTCAGCGCCGCGCAAGAGGCAGGCTACGCGGAGGCGAACTGCCGCTTTGATCTCAACGGCACAGACGCCACGCAGAAATTGATTCTTCTCGCGCGCAAGGCATTTGGAGTTTCGTTACCGTTCGACAGCATTGAACGAATAGGTATAGAGGACATTGACGCTCAATGGCTACGGGATTCGCGAGCGAAAGGACAAGTGGTCCGCCTCGTCGCCTCCTGTCAACACGGAACAGACGGACTAAAAGCGAGCGTGAAGCCTGTTGAATTACCGCAAACAGATCCGCTTGCTTCGGCCTCGGGAGTAGAAAACTGTTTAGTAGTCGAAACGGAATCGGGCGCCTCGTTCATCGTTAGTGGCAAGGGCGCCGGCCGCTGGCCCACCACCGAATCGGTCATGGCGGATCTGTTGGATCTCAGGCGCGAAACGCAACTGACGCAATTGACCGAGGAGGTCGAAGACCGGGAGGAGTGTGTCGCATGAAAACAGCAACTCGGTGTGTTCATCTTGATGCTAATGGCGATCCTTATGGCGCCATCGCTCCACCAATCTACCAAACGGCCACTTTCCGCCAACAGTCAGCCTCGGAGTTTGGCGAATCGACTATACGCGCAGCGCAAATCCTACCCGCACGCTGCTTGAACGGCAGCTCGCAGAACTGGAAGGCGGAGCACACGCCTGCGCCTTCGCGAGTGGTATGGCTGCCATCACGGCGCTGACGCGACTGGTTCAGAACGGCGAAGAGATCATTGCCGGCGATGACCTCTACGGGGGAACCGTGCGCCTGCTCGAACAGATAAGGCAGCGACAGGGTATCGGTGTCAGTTACACCGATACGACAGATCTTGACGCGGTTCGCGCAGCTCTAACCTCGCGCACGAAACTAATCTTGATAGAGACTCCGACTAATCCGCTCTTTCGCATCTCTGATATCCGAAGCTTGTCCCAATTGGCGCGTGAGACAGGCGCACTCCTCGCCGTTGACAACTCAATTCTCTCGCCAATCTTTCAACAGCCTCGCTATCCTTACTTAATCTTGCCAGGTCCCCACAGCGCCCTTCCGGGTTTAGCATTCGTGTGCTCGCCGTCTTTGAGAACTTGCACCCCGTTGACGAAAACGTGTTTGACGCCGACCGAATACTGGTGAGGGTTCGCAAACGTCGCTCGATCGGCAATGGTTTGCGGGTCGAACAGGACCACGTCAGCAAACATGCCCACCTTCAGAAAACCGCGATGGTCCAGTCCCAGGTTCGTCGCGGGCAGTCCCGTCAGACGCCGCACCGCCTCTGGGAGTGAGATCACTTTCTCATCGCGTACGTACTTGCCCAAAAGACGCGCGAAGTTGCCGTAGGCGCGCGGGTGTGTGGAGGATTTAAGGAATACTCCTTCGGGCGCCATCGAGGCACCGTCAGAGCCGAATGAGACCCAGGGCTGGCGAATCTGCAGTTTGATATTCTCCTCGGACATCTGGAAGTAAACGGCATCCACGCGCGAACGGTCCTCGAGCATTAAATCCATGATCGTTTCGATTGGGTCCTTGCCCCTCATCTTCGCCACCTCCGCCAGTGTTTTACCCGTCAGAGGCTTTAGTTTTTCCGTTTTGAAGCCGACCAGTAGCACGCGGTCAGGAGTACCGGCATTGAGATAAAGATTCTCCCATTCGTCAGTAGGCGTACGCACGGCTTCGGCAATCTTCTGCCGAGTGGCCGGGTCTTGTAACCGTTTAAAGAGCTCCTCATACCCACCATCCAGCGCCCAAGGCGGCAGCGAGGCATTGAGCCCGGTCGAGCCGGCAGGATACGTGTACATGTCGGCGGTAATCTTCAGCCCTTCGCGGCGTGCCGCCTCGACCATTGCAATCACTTTTTTCATCTTGGGCCAATTCTGTTGGCCCGCCGCTTTTAGATGATAGATCTCAGCCGGTATCCCGGACTCCCGGCTAATGCGGATCAATTCTTCGACAGCTTCTGTCAGTTTGTTGGCTTCGTTGCGCATATGCGAGATGTATTTACCCTGGTATTTAGCCGCAACCTTGCATAACTCAATCAGCTCTTCAGTCTTTGCATAGAATGCGGGCGCATAAATCAACGACGACCCAATGCCGAGCGCGCCTGCTTCCATCTCGCGGCGGACAAGCTCGCGCATTTCATCGAGTTGCGCCGGCGTCGGTTGCACGTCTCGTTCGCCAAGAACGTGCTGGCGAATAGTCGTAGCGCCAATGAAGGAGGCGACGTTCTGCGAAACGCCGCGGCGCTCAAGGTATTTCAAATATTCGGCGAGGGTGGTCCATTCAATGTCAAACTTAATGTCGCCCTGCTCCGCGACCACCAGCTTCTTCATCTGCTCGTTGAGGGGTCCCATGGACCAACCCTCGCCCATAATCTGGGTGGTCACACCCTGCCGGACCTCGCCCTGGGAACGCCCGTCAACGATGAGAGTCTCCGTGGACCACGACAGCATGTTGATGAAGCCAGGCGCAACCGCGAGCCCGCTGGCATCCACGACATTGCCTGCGCGCGCCCTCCTCAGGTTGCCAACGGCGACGATGCGATCTCCTTTAATCCCGACGTCGACTCGCCTGGGTGCGCGTCCACTCCCGTCATAAACCATTCCGCCTTTGATTACGACATCGAAGTCTGCCACTGATGCTTGCCCGACAGCCATCGGTGGCAGCATCAGCGGCAACAACAACAAGACGGCAAGTCTCCTACGTAGGTGCATCATCATGTTCTCCTGCTCGTCAACATTACCTTCTAACGGAATCGATCTTGCCGCGACCGATCTCATTTGATCTTCTTTGCCGTTCTGTCCTGCCCGCCCTGGCGCAAAATTAGGTGGGTCACTTGTCCGCTCGCGTCCCTTACAAATGTCAGCTCCACCGGTACTGAAGTGGCAAAGAAGCGCAACTCCGTTTCGGGAAACAGTTCCAGCTTCGACTGGCCGGTCGCTTGCCCCATTAGTCGTCCGTCGTCTGCTGTTATGGTCAGAATAAAGTTGGGGGCAAGCTCGTATTGGCCCGAGTAAGAGCCAAAACTCTTAGGATCGACTTGAGCCAAAACTTTCTCCTTCGGAAGATAGTCAACCCAGCCGTACTCCCTGGCGATGCTCCTCAACACTTCCTCTGCCACAGCCCCGCCTCTATCTGAGTTGGTCATCACCACTGCGCCTTGGCCATTCCTGAACGCGACCAGCGAGCAGCGGTAGCCCTCGTTGGCGCCACCGTGACTGAAACGAGCAGAAGCTCCGTCCCCCGCCAGTCCAAACCCGAGGCCCCATCCTCCGACTTGCGGCGTGAGCAATTGCTTCGTCATATCTGGCGAGAGGACTCTATTGGATCTTCCGCCCAGGGACTTTTGTATTTCGATAGCAAAGCGGGCGAGATCAGTTGGAGTGGTCCATAGTCCCGCGGCCGCCATCTCTGGATAAGTGTGCCAATTGCCCTTCAGCTTCTCCCCGTCAGATCGGTGACCCCGAGCGGCCTGTGACCAACGCTCTTTCGGCAGAGGCTGAAGGTAACTGCTGTGTTTCATTCCGGTCTTTTTCAGCACTGTTTCCTGCATGAGAACTGGAAACGGTTTGCCTGTAACATCCAACAGAAGCTGCTGCATGACGGTGTAGCCTCCGCCGGCATAACGGTATTGTGTGCCCGGTTGGATGTCTGCGCGGATCGGCTTCGAGTTTGCAGGCTTCTCTCCGTCAAGCACCTGCAGAAGGGTTGGTGTTGCCGCGTCAGAGGCGTACCCTGCGAATCCATGGACGGTCAATCCCGCGCTGTGGCTAAGTAGCCCGCGCAACGTTACCTTCTTCTCATTAGTGAACTCATTCCCCGGGACTTTCCAGGAGACGAGTTTCTGATTCACATCTTCATCAAGGTTGAGCCTGCCTTGCTGTACCAACCGGAGGGCAGCCATTGCCGCTACTGGTTTACTAATTGACGCCGCCTGAAAAAGAGTTTCGGGTGTCACAGGTTCGCTGCCTCCCGTTTCACGAATGCCATAACCCCGCGCCCACTCGATCCGTCCGTTGTTAATAACAGCGACGCTGAGACCGGGCGTTTTGTAAAACTGCATCCGGTCGGCGAGATTCATCGGTGTGACTGGTTGGCCCTTGATAAGGACTGGCGGCAGCAACCCGTTCTCGACTCTCTTAATTCTCTCACTAACGCTCGGCGGCTTTTGCGGCTTTTGAGTTTGCCTGTTTGTCTGATTGGCCGAGGGTTCCCACCCACTGCTTCGTGCCGACGAATAGAAGTAAGATCCGCCAGCGGTTAACGCCAGAAGCAGAAGTACGCCCGTAAACGATGTGGCTCTAGACTTCATGATTCATTGACTCCACTTCGCGAACGCCAGATCAAATAAGCGGGCGCGCCGAGAAGGACAACCCCGAGACCCATTGCGGCCCGCACGGGTTGCGTTGCGAGCGTGTTAACGACAATAGCAGCGGCCGCAATGATGAACAGCAGCGGAGTCCACGGGTAGCCGGGCACGCGGTATGCGCCAGCTACATCAGGCCGACGTCTGCGATAGACGAAGATGCTCGCCGCGCCCAGCGCATAAAAGAGCCAGCCGGTGAAGACGACGTAAGTCAACAACTGTTCGAACGATCCGGTCGCGGCCAGCACGACGGCCCATGCCGAACCCGCCACCACTGCGAAAGCCGGTGTATGAAAACGCGGATGAACCTCGGCAAGTCGGTGAAAGAAGACACGGTCGCGAGCCATTGCATAGTAGACGCGCGGCGCAGTTAGCACGACGCCGTTCGCGGCACTAAAGATGGAAACCAAAATCGCGAGTGCGATGAGCTTCGACGCGGCGGGGCCGGCAACCGCGGTCACTGCCGCTGCGGCAATGCTGTCGGTTTGCGAGGCTTTTATTGGACCAAGCGCTACAAGATAAGAGAGGTTAGCAAGCAGGTAGATGCCAATCAGGGCTGCGGAACCGATTAACAACGCCCGCGGAAAGTTACGTTGCGCGTTCTTGGTCTCACCCGCGCTAAAGGTGACGTACTGCCACCCTTCGTAAGCCCAGAGGACCCCGATCATCGCGAGGCCGAAACCGGACGCGAGAGAGGCTCCTTCTCCCGCTGGCCAGAATTGCACATCCACTCCACTAAAGCCGCGTCCGAGCCAAAGTAATACCGCGCTCATGATCAGGATCGCCACAACCTTGATCGCCGTGGTCCAATTCTGGAGATTCGCGCTCTCGCGCGTGCCGAGCACGTTAACAGCCGTGACGATGACGATCATCCCCACGGCGATCAGCTTGCTCAGCAACGGGGTTAGTGGGACAACCTGACCAAGGTAGGCGCTGAAAGCCACGGCAAGCGTCGCGATGGCGCCGCTGCTGATGACAAAGAAGAGAGTCCACCCGTAAAGAAAAGCGGGTAGCGGGCTAAAACAATCGCGGATGTAAATATAAATACCACCCGCTTTCGGGTTCATTGCTGCAAGTTCCCCGTAGGTCAATGCGCCGAGGAGCGAGAGGATTCCACCAGTGACCCAAACCAGCATTGCCAGCGTTACGCTGCCGCCTACCTGACGAAGCACGGCGCCCGGCACGATGAAGATTCCCGAGCCGATCACGGTGCCGATGATCAGCAGGATGAGATCACGCAAGCCGAGCGTGCGCTCTAACGTGGCTGTCTGCTCTGAAGGGTCTTCTTTCGCCATGAGTCAACTATTGATCTTTCTCAGCCGCGTGGCGGCGAAATGTCTATAGATCGCAACGCCTGAACGAGCCCCAGCTCTGGAGGAGCGCAATGTCTGTCGCCCATAAATGGGCTAAAGAGGTCAATTGGTCACTGATGGCTATAAATATTCCGTGCCTAACGGCACTGAGGACAACTAATCACCGGTCATTAGAATCAGCCCCAGCATCTTTCAATCTTTCCAATGTCCAAACTCCATTGCAGGTGAGACGCCTGCGCTCCCACCTTTTAGCTACTCCAGTCGGACTGTCTCACGCCGTACTGTCAGGGCCTCGATGCGTGCTTCATTAACTTCATAGCCGATGCCGTCACCTGTTGGCGCTTTGATGGTGCCCTTTTCACTCACCGTGACCGGCGGATCAATGATGTCTTCGTCCCAGTAGCGTGCCGATGCCGAAACATCACCCGGCAGAGTGAAGCCCGGCAGCGTTGACAGAGCAATGTTGTGCGCGCGCCCGATACCCGCTTCGAGCATCCCGCCGCACCAAACGGGAACTCCATGCTCAAATGCGTAAGCCTGAATCAGGCGGGTCTCAGTGTGTCCGCCCACGCGCCCGAGCTTGATGTTAATGATTCGACATGAGCCTAACTCATGAGCATGAAGCGCATCGGCGAGGCTGACGATCGACTCGTCAAGACAGATTGGCGTCTTGATCTCGCGCTGCAATTTGGCATGGTCAACGAGGTCGCCGGGCGCCAGCGGCTGCTCGATCATGAGCAGGTTGTATTCATCGAGCTGCTTGATTACCCCTCGGTCTCCATTAAGAGAGTAGGCAGAATTTGCATCAACAGAGAGCGTGATGGTCGGAAATCGCGAGCGAATTGCTGCGACTAACTGAACATCTCTTCCGGGCTTGATCTTGATCTTGATTCTCTGATAGCCAGCCTCCAGTTCACGGGTGACTTTGTCTATTAATGCTTCCGTCGTTTCCTGTAAACCAATGGAAACACCACACGCGATCTCCTCCCGGACACCGCCGAGATGCTGCCAGAGCGGACGGCCCGCGAGTTTCGCTTCAAGGTCCCAAACCGCCGCCTCAACTCCGGCCTTGGCCATCCGGTTGCCGCGAATTGGCGACAGCGCGGCGTTGACTTGCGCGGCATTCTTGACTTGTGCGCGGGTCAAAAGCGGCGCGACGTACTTGGTCGTTATCAGCCACGCCGTGTCAACTGTTTCGTGATTGTAGAAAGGACCCTCGGCGGCGACACATTCGCCGTAACCGGAGGCCCCGGTTCTGTCGAAGATTCTTACAATCAGGATGCGACGCTGCGTAGTGCAACCAAAGCTGGTCTCGAATGGAGACTTGAGTGGCAGTTCGATCTCCCTGAGTTCCAGTCTCTCCAAATATAAATTGATCATTCGGCCTCGTGATTATTAGTCTGCCTCGTTGCTGTTCCCAGCTTCATTCGTTAGCTTCTTACTTGATCTTCTTTGCAGGCAGTTGCCGGCCTCCTTGATAAAGGACCAGGCCCGTTGCCTTGCCGGTCCCTTCAACAACAAACTCGATCTGAACGGCCACCTCTTTCACGAAGAACTTCGTTGGCGATTCAGGGAAGAGTTCTAGTTTCGGTTGCCCGGTCGCTTGCGCCAGCAGCTTATTGCCTTCCTTAGTGATCGTGATCGAAAAGCTTGGAGCGATTTCGTATTCTCCGACATAGCCGTCATAGACAGCCGGATCGACCACAATAGCTTGTCGCTCTGCTGGGAGCGGCTTGTTCGTTTTCGTAGCCTCCTGATCCGGGCCGGATGAGCCACTCAGCACAAACCCCATGACAAGGCCTGCGGCGTTGCGTGTGAAGCTCAGACGCGAACGAGAATCTTTGATGAAGAACTCCGTTTCGGACGAAGGGTTGATTTCGGTCTTTCCCGCACCCGGAAAACTAACGAAGAGCTTCTCACCTTCACGGCGGATGATCGCCTCTTCTTTCTCGCTGAGCTGATAGACGCCGATGTAATTATCAAGCGCGCTTGGAGCTAGATTGATTACTGTGGGCTCGCGGTAAGGCTCGCCTACGGTCAACGCGGCAATCTTGAGAACAACTCGAGCCGGGCCTGGGCCTCCGGAGTCCTTGTTGGTCAACGCCGCAACAAATACCCGATCATCAGGCATTCGGAGAGCGTAAGTCGAAAAGCCGTTGATGCCCCCGCCATGCTCGATCACTGTGTGCCCTTCATAGGAATTCATTGCCCAGCCAAAGCCGTAGTGAGTTAACTTGCCGTTAGTCAGTTTCGCAGGAGTCCATGCACGCTTGAGGGTTTCCTGCTTCACCAGTTTGTCCGTGTAGAGAGCAGCATCCCACAGCGCCAGGTCGTCAACCGAAGAGGCCAACGCTCCGGCCGCATGGGGCTGGGTCATACTCAAGTAAGGAGCATTGATATACCCATCTTTGCCTTTCGAATAGCCAGTCACTCGGCGCGGGATGACGCGAGCTGTATTGTCATAAAAGGAATGCGCCATGCCGAGCCGCTGGAAGATATTCTTTTCGATGAAATCCTGATAGCTCTGACCCGAGGCCTTTTCAATAATCGCACCCAGCAGAACGTAGCCGGAGTTGTTGTAGGACCACCGTTCACCCGGTGCGAAATCTGTCGGCTTATCTTTGAACAGACCTATGAGCTCGTTGAGCTCGGTGTCTTTACGCCACATCAAGAGCCACTCCGGCAGGGACGTGTAACTCTTGATTCCGGAAGTGTGGTTGAGCAGTTGCTCGACAGTGACCCTCTGTGTTTTTGCGGGATAGTCCGGAAGGAACTTGGTTATATCCTCATCCAATGAGAGCTTCCCCTGCTCGGCGAGCATCAGAATGGCGACGGCGGTGAATTGCTTCGTAACTGACCCAAGGCGAAAAATCATGTCCGGTTCGACCGGGACGCCGAGTTCCAGATTCGCCATCCCATAGCCCTTACGAAAGATGACCTTCCCATCTTTGACTATTACTACCGACGCTCCCGGCTCATTTGACTTGTATGTTTGCGTCAGAATTTCGTTGATGGCAGTTGCCAGGTCTTTGTCTGACGCTCCCGCCGACTGGGCGATCCCCGACGAGGACAAGCCCAAAAGCACAGTGAGCGCGAGGGCCGATAGTAGCCGTTTCACAGAATTCCAATTCCGCATTTGCATATTCCCGATTCCTCTATTGAAATTGCTTCTACCTAGTGGCTCTCCTGCACAGGAAATGATGTTGTCGACCTCTGACGTTTGGCGGGAGTGAGCAAGTCCCACATCAGGAGGCAATCAATACAATAGTCAAGAGGGATGATTGATACTTACATCAGCTACCCTCCGCCTTTAGCTGCTCATCCTTCTTTGGTCGGGGTGCCTGGCAAATTCGGAACCTATCCCCACACCGACGAGACGAGAATTAAGTTGAGCATGATCAAAGCCGTCAATTTTCTTCCGATGCTGACTCCTGTATCCTTCGACCACTTTCTCTTTATTGAAAACGTTCACTTCGCATCCACGCGCCAGTAATCCTCACCCGAGAGCTTCAGATGCATGGACTTACCATTCACCACATCTAAGAAGCGTATCCACTCAGGGTTGTAGGGCGAATCAGCCAGCTTGAAAGTATTGACATCCATGAGCTCAAGCGGCATGACGCCATCCAACCAGAGCTTGCCTTTACGCTGCACTACCCGGAGGCTGCCGATCCAAGGGCTGTCATTACGGTAATGTCCGATGAATGCATCCCATTGCTTGGGGCGGGTGAAGTTTCGCGGGCCGGCGTATTGTTGATTAACGTACCAATCGGCTCCGTGCGAAACCTCAGTGATCTTACCCTCATCACCTTTGTCACGTCCGAAACTGATGAGGAAGCGGTCGAGATCAGAGTGCTGTGCTAGAA
>JACDCK010000040.1 GCA_013817595.1 Pyrinomonadaceae bacterium
GAGGTAGGATCAACCGGAGCCACTGAAGGGCTGGCTTCGGTAATCGTTAAGGCTCGCCTAGTCCTCAGCTTACGGAATCAGTAAGTCCTGTTTGCGATTCTCCAAATTTCTTAGGGAGTTTTCTCACTTTGTTCCGCATAATCTTCGCGTCTATCGGAAGCATCGTCGCGTTTCTAGCCTCAGCGATAGCCCTCAATGAGTTTGCGCTCAAACAATTTTATTCTTTATCAAACGATGCGACTTCGGGGGTTATATTTCTGGGGCTTTTTGCCGGCTTTTTCTTTTTTCGGAGCCTTTACCAACGAATAGTATGGGATAGGGCAGCTCGCTACGGACAAACATTATCGCTTATAAACGAGGGTTTTGCAGCCATTCATACATTAAACAGAAGGGACGATACGGTTACTAGAGATGGTATCGTAGCTGCTTGCGAGAAACTCTGTGGTAAGCTTGCTCAAGCTTTTTCAACCGTTACGGGAACAGCGTGTTGTGTAACAATTAAGATGGTTGCGATTGATGCTGCTGGGGATGAACCCAAAGCGATTGCGCTTTGCAGAAGCAGCGACGAAAGATCGTCGTCCGACTCTGTGTCTCACCCTATCAGCAAGAATACCGCATTCATGGAGATATTCGAGCATATATGTGCGCCGCGAGGTAAGTACTTCTTTTGCAATAATTTACCGCTTCGCTATCGCTATGAAAACACGAGCTTTCAAGTCTACGGCGAACCGGACGAAAACCCCCTAGCGCGTTATTGGCGATGGCCGTTGCCCTATAAGAGCACCATCGTGGTACCGATCTGCCCGGATAATCGTGCAGATCGAGGAGGAGGTACATTGATCGGTTTCTTATGTGTGGATAGCAACGCGCCACTTGCTTTTCGGAGAAGCTATGACGTTGATCTCATGCTTGGCGTTTCCGGGGGCCTGTATGACGTATTGTGCAATGTAGCGAGCCGTGTTCAAGGTAACGATATGGTATAATTAGAACCAGTAATCAGGAGGTGAACCATGCGTAACTTCATAGAGAGGTTGGTGAGAAAATTCTACCCACCCGAAAAAATAGGGGCCAAGGTTACATTTAAACGCATTGACGACCATCACGGAAAGGTCATCGTCGAGCGCGATGGCGAACGGCACGAAGTAACCACAATTTGCCTAACAGAAGAGCAAGTGCGGGAAATCGGACGGATGCGACAAAGACGACTTGCCTCGGGGTAAATATGGTCGCACTACAGACTGGTCTTGTACCCAGTCTGTTTTTTTGTCCACAGCGGTGTTTTAATGTGAACTGCGTCAATTCTTCCTGTGCTTCCTGCGTGACACCAGACAATCGATCGACTTGGTTAAAAACCAAGGGAAGGTTATCGTGGTCCCTCGATCATCTGAAGCATCCTGATGGCATGCTTGTCACCGGCTTCGGACGCGCTCTTTAACCACCTCTTCGCTTCCGGAATATCCCGAGCAACCCCTACCCCAGTCGCGTACATGATGCCAAGCATTGACTGGGCCTCGACCTGCCCTTTGCCGGCTGCTAACTCCAACCACTGCGTCGCCTTCTCGACATTATTTTCTACGCCGCGGCCCAAGAGATACATGCCACCAAGAATAGCCATACCATCCTTGTGCCCGGCCTCCGCAGCTTCCGAAATGAACGGCAAGGCTTTTCCGTATTCCCCTTTCTCATAGAGATCAAGCCCCTGGCGATAGGTAGTATCGAGTGGATCCGTGCAACTGAGAAGTGCGGCAAGAAGGGAGAGTAGGATAAGGGAGCTTCTCATGGAGGCGGAGGAGGTGGAGGCGCAGGAAGTGGATCGCACGCAGCAGGATGTGCCGGCTGCATTTGAATGATGAGCCTCACGGGGTCGTTGTTCTGGGAGACTTCGATGTCATCCTTTTGCCCAGTATTGGGGTTCTCCCCTTGTATTTGATCTACTCCTCGTGATGTGACAGTAAAAGTAATCTCTCCGGGAGGGGCCTCGCAGACGTTTGGCTCTGCTATCAGTTTGGCGTAACGGAAGGGCATGCCCCAGCCGTCTAGTGGTGACCCCGCGGGTGGTCCCGTGGGCGGTATCTCACCGCTGTTATTCACAATCTGCGCAACGAGGACCTGCCGAATAAGGTTTAACCGATCCATCGTCACGGCCAGAGCCGACGGGATCGAGCCATCCTTCGCCAGAGGACGCAGTATGTCGTCAGGGTCCAGGGCGATCAGCATATCGTCGAAGGGATCCGTGTCACTGCTCGAGTAGCCTGTATCGATGAAGGCTAGATCGTCATCCGTATTCTCCAGTTCCAGGGCTCCTGTTGGTAGTTCCATCTGGCTTCCGGTTTCGAGGTAGGCCCCCGAGCCATTGGCCCCGTGGGAAATAATAACGACCACAGCGAAAAGATTGCAGCTATTATTGTCTCCCGGATTATCGGTACAGGTATTGACCTGATTCCCGGCCGGATTACCGGGGGACTTTAAGCCCGGCCGGACCGACGTGCCGCTGTGTATCGTCATGTTGCCACGCATGGCTGAGATGGTATCCGGCGTCCGCAGCGTCTCTTGTTGCCGCACGAAGTAAGTAAACCGCCGGTGATACGCGTCCAAGCCTTGCTCGGTGGTCAATCCAAGTGAGATCCAGGGGACAATGCCTCGGAGGATCGCGCTGGGATCCGGGGTCGGTCCCGCGCACGCTCCCGGAGTCGTCTCCTCTATCCCGTAACCCGCGGTGTTCGGGGCGAGGTCCGCGATCGCGGGGCATGGAAGCCGGTGGTTGCGGGCCACGAAGGACATCAACGCTGTTACGATGGCTTCTCCTTTCGTCCTGGTCGCGCTGATTGCTGCATTCGTCCGTTGCGCGGTGAGGAGAGGGAGGAGCCCGGACAAGAGAAGTCCGGCGATGACGAGGACGATCGATATTTCGATGAGGGAGAAGCCGGATTGTGTTTTCTTGTTCAAAGTTTGGGCACTGTCATATGCTGGGAGTGCGCCGAAAGTCAGCGAAGGCAGTCGAAGGATAGGAAATCTAACGCCGTTCCGCAACCAGTACGATTTCGTCGGACGGGCCGAACGGTGATAGGGTGGCGCGCGGGGGCGGGAAGAGGCCGTTTTGGGCTGGCTCCCGGCTGGGTCCAGGCTGCCTGTGGGAGACGGAGAGGCGATAGGCCTTTGCCCAAATTCTGGATTGGGAGGCGCGGTATGGAGTGGGTAAGGTGCCTTAAAGGTGCCTTACCCGCTCACCCGCTGGTCGAGCGCGTAAGCGGGTGGGGGCGCCCCAGGAACGGGTCAGTGCCTCTTGGGCTACCTCGCCGAGCCGACGCAGGCACCGTGCATCGCCTCCTGCCACCCGGCGGTGGCTGACGTGCCTTGAGAGAGGCACGTTTTTTGTGGTAATAATTCACGGCGAGAGCGTGAATTAGCACACAGAAAGGAGGCGTGGTTCCAGCTATACTAGCAGGTTGTTGAAAAGTCTGATCTTTTGATGATGGATTGTTGGCTTCTCAAAACATGAATTCTAGATGTCGGTCAGGCCCTTTTTACACCTCCTTGGCTGGTTTTGCCGCCTTCTAGAGACACAACCCCCATAGTGGCTCAGGTAGGCGCCATGCAGCACCAAGAGAACATGCCTTCTTGTCGTGCATCCAGGGCGAGGACCTTCTCCCGACGGGTGGTCTTAGTCTATATAAAGAAACCTCAATCGGGGTCGAAGAGGCACTGGCGGGACGGCGGTGAAGTGTGGGCGTGGAGGGAACGACGAACGATGGGGAGGGTCAAGAGCTGGTGGAGGCGATGCGCCTACCGGCAGGGAATCAGTGGCCCCGAGGCCAAGACTATGCTGCGCGACGGGCTTGACAGCGAGCGAAGTGCGAGTATATTGTTCATTGTTCGTTCCGAGATCACGTCGGATGTCCTTCTCATGACAAAACCACACCCCGAGATCTTGCCTGGCACAAAGGACCAAAGAGTGTTCATCGGAGGGCAGTACGACTTCATGCCCACACTACGCGAGCTTGCTCGGTTCGTTCATGAAATATCCTCAGAGGAAAAGGAGCTTATCCCTATCATCCCCTACGACTTCATGAAGTCCGGGATACCAGAAACGCAAACAATGGAGTGGGATCTGAGTATCCTGGCGAATTGTCGCTACGCAATCTTCGACCTTTCTGACCTGGGCGCTCAACTGGTGGAGATGCAAGAAGCAGATCCGAAGTATACCGACTCGCTGATTGTGTATCCTGTAAGAGAAAGAAGAAATGAGCCTGAGCGAGGACGACGGACAGTCCTAAGTTTCGGCCTTCCACATTTTGGCTATCGCACTTTTAACGAACTCAAAGGTATCGTGGGGCGCTTTCTCATGGATGAAGCGTCTATGCTTGGCAAAGACTATACGCCGGGGATCATTTACGACCCAACGCTCGACCGCGAAACCCGGAGGGCCAGAGTACTTTTGGCAACTGGCAGAGAAGATACAGCGGAAGACGTACTCAAGAAGCTGGTGCGAAATGATATTTATCGGCGGGCCATAGAGCCTTGGCTTCAGCTTGCTCTTGTGGGCCATTATCGCGAAAACGATGGATTGACTAAAGACGCGATCAATAAGGCAACTGAGATTGCCCAAGGAGATCCTCACGCAGAAGCTGAGATAGCATATTGCCAGGGGAGCATTAATTTCCTAAAGAATAAGCTTGAAGATGCGAACAGTCGCCTGGAGAATGCCAACAGACTCAATCCCGGTGTTGGCCGGTTTCTTGAACGATTGGGTTATGTGAATTGGCTACTGAAAGACAGGCAAGCAGCAATTGAAAACACCGAGAACGCGCTAAAGGATGAAAGCATCCCCGATCCATTAGTAACGCTAAATGCGATCAACAACCTCGCCTATTTCTATTGCGAGGAAGCGCGTGCCAGCAGTGACGTTAGCTTAATCTACGAAGCATACGAACTTTCCACATATCTTCCCGATTACCATCAGGTCTTTCGTCGTAAGAGAGCTTCATGGTTGGATACTCGGGGTGTCGCAGCAGTTCGGATGGGCAAGTATCTGGCAGATCAGCCACACGAGAGATCTAAAGCCTGTAAGGCACTGGATATTGCTCGTGCGGTACTCCAAGAGGCAAAAGCTCTTGCTCCAAGCACCAGTATGCCCAAGAGCACTGGCGAGAGGTGCTAGACTTGGAAAAGGAGTTAAAGTGCGGTTGACATAACTAGACAACGCGATGTATTCTAAAGAGTGCATGAAAGATCCAGACACTAAGTTCTCTTGATCTCCTTGGTCATAAAGTAGGCGGGAGATTCATTTAGGTGTGCAATCCTACTTAGGAGGTAGGAAGAGTGTTCTTACGCCCAAAACTTTCCCTCTTACACTCTTGTCACACTCATTCCGCCAGTGGAACACCTCTGGCTTACGTGCCCGGGCAACCTTAGCTATTCCTTTTCAAGTAATCTTAGTTTTCTCACCACTGTTTGCCACCACCGCTCGGGCTGCCTGCGTCCAGACCAACCGCTCGCCGGCAAAGAGCGGCCGGGCGCAATACCGCCAGCAGGCACTCCAACCGCTTCCCGTCCGTGGCCTCAATGGGAATCCTGTGAGTCCTCTCGTGAATATGACCCGAAGAATGGTCGCGTGGAGATTATGGCGCGGACATAAACACAAATCGCCCCAGAAGATGGGACGATAAAAGAACAATGGCAGTGCGGAACGTTTCCCCTAGAGCAAGCCTCGTTCGGCAAGGCTCACGCCGTTCCCGCCACGATAATATGGTCGAGGACGCGAACACCGACGAGCAAGAGGGCCTCCTTGAGCTGCCTCGAAAGAGCCTCATCGGCACGGGATGGTTCAGCGACGCCCGAGGGGTGATTGTGGGCAAAGATCACGGCGGCAGCGTTACACTTCAGTGCGGCCTTGACCACTTCTCGCGGGTGGACTGAGGCGCCGTCAATCGTGCCATGAAAGAGCTTGTCAAAGGTTATCACGCGGTGTCGATTGTCGAGGAAGAGACAGCAGAACACTTCCTGTTCCAGATCTCCCAACTGAAGCGAGAGATATTGCTTTGCCTCGTTTGGGTTGAGGAACGTCTCACTGCGACGCATCCACCTCTCGATGATGTTTGACGCGAGGTCGAGGATCTCCTTCTCGGTTGCTTTCCGTACGAAGAGGTAACAGCCTTCGGGATCGATTTCATAGAGCGGCGATGCTTGTGTCGTCATTTCTGTTCCTCCAGGTAGACATAGGTGTAACGGTTGTTGCGTGCTGTGCTGCTGTGTCGCGCGTTTGCGGTCTTTGGTCTTCGTGGGTGGAATCCGAATTTCGGAAACAGGCGGTCGCGAAGGTAGAGTGATCCGACGAAAATGATGTCGTCGGGGGTCGCTCCACATTGGTACGCTCTCTCCTCAAGCGCGTTGGAGATATCCGGACGGTGCGTGAGAAAGGCTTCCAGCGCCCCCTGTACTGCTATTTCTCCCTCGTGAGGAGTCTTGGGATCCTTCCACACTACTTCCTCCCGAAGCTCTTTGTCATGCTTTTCAATAATGGCGGCAATGCCGCTTCTTTGGAGAAGGCGTTCCCCGTACGTCGTGAGCTTCCTGGGTGACGCGGCTTTTGCAAGTCGGCGCTCCAAGAGGGTGGTAACCCGCTCTTCGATCCGCGCGAGTCGCTCGCTTACGTCTCGCAGTTGTGGCGTTATGCGCTCGTCGATCGTGTCCTCCACTGCCGAGACCGATCTCTTGAGGGACCCCCAGGCTGCGCCCACGGAGAAGACCGTGATGACGATTGTGGTAATAGTAGATACGTCCATGAGTTCTCATGTGATTATGAACGCAGGTAATGACCATCATTCTGCACTCGCTTTCTGCTCTCCGTAGGCAATCCACGCAAGCGCTGCCGCTTCGAAGAGACTCATTCTCGCATCTTCGCTCATCCAGATTTTTCGAGGGGGCGGCAGAAGAGGAGAAAGCTCTGACACTTGTCCCGCTATGAGCTGTGCTCGTGCGTATTTTGTCGGGACGCCCTGTTCTGCGAAGATGGTTCTCATTGGGTGTCTTGCTATCCGCGTGACGGCCGTGTGCTCCTTCGGCCATATGCGCGATCGCCCTGATGAGAACTCGGGTACGCTTACAGCGCCGCGATCTGGCTTCGCGGTAGTCCTCGAGCACCAGGTACTCCGGCATGTAGAGACGCAAGAGTTCCCGGACCTTCCGAATGCAGGCGGCCTCCTTATTCTCCCGCGCCTCCTTCACACCCCAGTCAATTGGGTTAAACGGCCCCTCAAAGACGACGAAGCCAAAGCCTCGGGAGCTGGGCGAGATCGCAAGGAGGCGAATGTGTTGAGAGACTGATTTCATACGGTCTCTCCCTCCTTTCGCTCGGCAATGATCTGCCGCGGGACGCGGGCTGTTCGGAGCGCTTTATGCCCGTCGTTCTCGATCATCTCCCGCTCCAGGAGATGAGCGCGGACCGTTACGTTTTGCCGAGCATCCTCGTAGATGCCCGCAAAGAGTTCCTGAACCGGTGCGTGGAGGACTATGGCGCAGGCGAACGCGGTGCGGAGATTTGGAACGCGCCGAAAGCGTTCGTATCGGGAGATCTTCGATCCGTTTCTGCATCCGATAAGATAGGCAAATGTTTCCTGCGAGAGCCCCAAGCGCCTTCGTTCGCGGCGTAAGTAGTTGTTAAGTGGTTTCCCCATGATGATGGTTTTTCGATTACGCCTCCCTCGACCAAGAGAGGCATAATCTTGCCATCTATCATATAGGTTAGAAAGCCGCGCCAAAGAGGGGATTTCTTGCTGTTATGTGCAAGCCGCGTTGACGAACGACTGTCGGGAACCGGTTGGAGGCAGGAGGATTGTGGCGCCTGGAAGCGAGGTGGACATGGGGACATGGGGACTGTGAGGGGGGGTATGAGGTAGTAGCACGGCCTTCATTCTTCAATCCTTTGGTTCCGAGAGGTTCATCCCTGCGATCTCCAGCGCAACATCCCCATGTCCCCAAGTTTCTCCGATGGGAAGTGGGAGGGAGTCGTCCGGCGCGCCGCGGGCGAGGAAAGCGTCGGGTTGATCATCGGAAATGCCGTACCTCTCATAGAGGAGGTCAAGCTTCTTTTCGTCCGGGGATATGACGAAGGTCCCATGGCTCTTGTAGGTCCCGAGGCGAAGCTTCTGTCGTACGATGCTGCCGGATCCATTTGGGCGTGATGGCCCTCTCATAGTCCAAGCCATGCTTCTCATTGAGGCGATTGGCAATGTGCTTGATAGATATCCCAGCAGAGCGGCTCCCCAGTGAGAGTTCCCGGATCACGGAAAGGACCTGCGCCTCGATCTCCATACCGCGATCAAGGACCAGCTCCTTATGCCCTTTACGCCCGAAGTCGAGAAGCATCTCCCGTGTCTTGGGATCATCCATCAAAGCAAGTAGTGGCCGGTATATTTGGTTCATCCTCGGTTCGAGGGCCGGGTCCGCGATGGTATCCCGTGTCGCAGCTGTGGCGTGGTGGCGAAATCGGAAGAGGAGCAGTTTGTTGCGGATCGTCCGGGCCTCTTCCTTCCAGTCGCCCGGAAGATTGATGGGGATGTCTTCTCGGAGGGGACTTCCTCCCATATCTTCCGCGAGGAAGCGGCTCTCCAAGGCTTTGTCGTCGTAGTGTCCCCTCGTGGCAAGCACCCTGGGGCCGAAGACGTTGAAGGCTCTCGGGTTAAATTCCTTGTACCGGTTCACCTCGCAGCGGAGCACCGGAAAGCCCTTCACATTCCCGTTGTTGAGGATCTTCACGATCTCTGCTTTCTCGTCGGAGAACCGAAAGTCGCCCTCGTCCATGATGAGGGTGCCTCGGAAGCTGTCGAGGATGTGGAAGATCGGGGAGATTGATGAGGCACCGCTTGCGAAGACCGGCGTGTAGCAGAGGGAACCGACGACAAGGAGAAACCTCGTCTTCCCGCTGCCGTAGTCGCGCCGGACGCGAAGATAGGGCAATTCATTGAATGCGTCATAGACCCACGACAAGAGAACGTAATAACTCGCGATGGTCTCAAAGACCGCCGACAGGTCGACGTACCGGTGGATGAAGCTTTGGATCTCGCAGACGAGATTCTCCTCCGTTCCGTATTCCTCGGGCTTCACAGGGAACAGGATGACCTCATGCTTGATAAGGTTGTTCTCGGGCGAGTATGGAATGAGGAGATGCCCGGGATCGAGCGCGAAGTTCGGCTCGATGCGTGCGCGTTCTTTGTTCCAGATCGCAAAACTTGTCTTCCGTTCCTTGGGATCATAGAGAAGCTCGATGAGCATGCCGTCGCCTAACACGCGGGAAATGGTTGGGATTCCATGGCCCTTGCTAGCCTTGGCGCTCAAATTAAGGTCTGTGTTGGTAGGCCCTTGCATACGTCTTCACAGTATCGCGGCGGGATGGCTCACGAGAAGGACGGATGATGTGATCGAAGGCGCAGCCTTGCCCGCCTATGTTATCCACAGAAATCGGATATGCTCTGCTTTGACAGAATACGATCGCTGAGTACGATCGGATCGATCGCCCCCGAGGCGGTCATATCCCACCATGAGGTACTTCCTCTATTGCCGGAAATCAACTGAGGCAGAGGATCGCCAAATCCTCTCCATTGACTCGCAAGAAGCTGAGCTTCTGCGGGCTACTTCAAACTGGCTGGATGTTCAAAATGTCGAAGTTCTACAAGAGTTGCAAAGCGCCAAGGCACCGGGGCGACCGATCTTCAACAGGATGCTTGAGCGTATTGAAAAAGGAGAGGCGGACGGCATAGTTGCCTGGCACCCTGATCGGCTGGCGCGGAACTCCGTGGACGGTGGACGGGTCATCTACCTCCTCGATCGGGGCGTATGCAAGGACCTCAAGTTCGCGACGTTTAGCTTCGAGAACAATTCCCAGGGAAAGTTCATGCTCTCGATCATATTCGGGTACTCAAAATACTATGTCGATAGCTTAAGCGAGAACGTGAAGCGTGGAAATCGGGCCAAGGTGGGGCGCGGCTGGCGACCCGGACGTGCCCCTGCGGGATACAAGAACTGCAAGGACACGAGGACGATTGTACCGGACGCCGAGCACCTCCCCATCATCAAGGAACTTTTCGCCTTGGCGCTGACCGGGGGATATACCGTCAAAGAGCTCTACCGTAAAGCACGCAACGAGTGGGGCTACCGGACGCCTACGCGCAAGCGCAGCGGGGGGCGCCCCTTAGCGCTGAGTTCCGTCTACAAGATTCTCGCGAATCCATTCTACACTGGGGACTTCCTCTACCACGGGAAGCTCTATCCAGGTAAACACCAGCCGATCATCAGCCTTGGAGAGTTCGCTCTCTTGCAGCAATGGCTCGGCCGGCCGGGGACAGCGAAGCCCCAGCGATACCGCTTCCCATTCACCGGCATGATTCGTTGCGGCGCTTGTAATCTCATGGTCACCGCTGAACACAAGGCGAACCGATATGGGTCCCGGTATATCTATTACCATTGCACCAAGCGGAACACCGGGGAACGCTGTCCCGAGCCTTCTGTTGAGGCGCGGCAACTGGAGCGACAGATACAGGGGTTCCTCCAATCACTCACAATCCATCAAGGCCTTCATGAATGGCTGACGACCGAAGCGCTGCATCTTGAAAGGGATGGCAACGACAAAGAGATCATACGGAGAAGCGTGCAAGGCGCCATACAGGATCTTGGGAAGCAGGAAGGAGTACTGCTCGACCTCCGGATACGCGAGCTGATCGGCGATTCCGCCTTTACCAAGCGCCGGGAAGCGCTTCAGTTGGAGCAGGCAGCGCTTCGCGAACGACAACAGAAGCTCGATGAGGAGAACGACTGGTTCGAACCCGCGGAATCACTCATTTCGTTCAGCAATATGGCTGTAAAATGGTTCAGAGACGGTGCCGATGAGATACGGCGGCTCATCCTGCAAACAGTCGGTTCGAACCTTATACTGAGGGACAAAATATTGAGCATTGAGGCCGTAAAACCGTTCTCGACCGCATGCTCAGGGGGTGCCATTCTCCAAAGGTGCGGGTTCGTAAACGACGTTCGAACAATGTTTGCCGTTCGGGATGCGTCTCTTCTACGAATTCTCGCAAACATCAAGAGAATTCGTGAATTGGTCGGCGAGCAGTCCGGCCCGAATCCCCAGGCTCCCTCCGAGGCGTCTTCTCATTGCGGGGGACGCGTACCAAGATCCGGTAGAGATGGATAAGCCGAGCCGCGATAAGCTGTGCATCTTCTTTCGGCATGTCATCGCCCGTCGCGTTCCTCCACAATACCATAAACTGAGCCAGTTGCACGTCAGAGAGCGGCATAGTGTTCTGAGTGTAGAGGACTCAATGTATAACGGTAGGCGGGGAATGTGTGCCTGCGTGGCAAAAGCGCCAGTGCACACTATAAGCGATTCCACGACAACCAGATGCTGGTCATGAGTTACCAGGGGGCACGCGGAGTGCCTGCAAGGGGAGTACCCTGATCCCCAGGTTCGCAATGTTGTTGCCAACCAGTTTTGTGAAGCCCCGGCACTCCTTTTGGACGCAGCGGGTTCTGCGAGCTTCTTTTTTGGGGCCACGCCGCCGAGGACCGCCCGCTCAATCCTGAGCGGTGTGTGGAAGGCACGCACTGTCCGTAGCGCGAAGGTCCGACACGGAGGGAGACACCTCGGCGGCGGCGTGGTGGTGTGACTAGCGGCTCCGGGTCTCCGAGGTTGAGGCGGTCACCGCCTTGGCGAGCCCTTGACAGGCTACAATGGCTGTGGAAATCCGGACAACGGTCCGCATATAACGCGGACGGTTCGTAGTGCCTATAGCAGAAGACGGGTTCCTTGCTGAATCACTTGACGATGTCCGCGCATTGGTACGCCAGAAGTACCCTGAGTGGCGCGCTTTGCTTGGGCGAGTGAATCTGCTTGACGTGGATGTATGGTGTATGACAACTCTCAATGGGAGAGGCTATTTGCGTTGGGTGGAGAAACGCGGGGTTGGGGAATTTCGCAATTAAGAGTCAGGAGAGGAGCAAAAGGCTGTCAAGACGACTGCCTTCAGACCTGCAATTGAATCCGGCGAGTCCCGGGATGCAGTTTCACCGGCGAAGGCGAAGGATCTGAGCTTGCAAACCGTCCCGACGCGAAAGCCGCCACTGACCCCATGCTCCGCGGTACCTTCTTCCATAGGCATATTCTCCTCCCTTCCGCCATTGGCATGGGTCAGAGGACAATAGATGTATGGACCTGCCCCCACCTCCCATCACCTACTTCGCGCGTACCAACTTCCGCAACGGGAATATCCCCTTCGGCATCAAGCAAGCTGATCGTCTCTCGCATACATATGCGATCGGAAAAACGGGAACCGGGAAATCCACGCTTCTCGAAACGCTCATTCGCCAGGACATCGCAAACGGTCATGGCTTAGCGCTCCTCGACCCTCACGGTGATGTCGTGGAGAAGATAGCCGCAAGCATCCCCGAACATCGAAAAGAGGACCTCATCTATTTCAACGTGCCGGATCAGACGCAGCCGTTTGGGTATAACCCGCTGAAAAGGGTGATCCCGGAAAAGAGGCCGCTCGCCGCCTCGGGTATACTCGAAGTCTTCAAGAGGATGTGGGCGGACTTTTGGGGTCCGAGAATGGAGCATATTCTCCGAAATGCTCTCCTTGCTCTCCTCGACCAGCCGGAGGCAACCCTGCCTGACATAGCGAAGCTCATTATGGATGATACGTTTCGGAAAAGCGTCGCTGCTCGGGTGAGTAACCCGCAGGTGCGGGAGTTTTGGCTGAAGGAATATGAGAAGTACTCGTACCGTTTGCGCGCTGACGCCGTCGCTCCGATACAGAATAAGGTGGGCGCGTTTCTGACCGATCCGAATCTCTACCGTATACTCACCAAGCCGGAGAAGACCGTACATATACGCAAGACGATGGATGAAGGAAAGATCCTCCTCGTCAACTTAGCGAAGGGAAGGATAGGCGAAGACTCATCCGGGCTTCTGGGAGGCCTCCTTATTACCACGATCAGCCTCGCAGCCTTCAGCCGGGCGGAATCACCTCCGGAAGAGAGACGGGATTTCTATCTGTATATCGATGAGTTCCAGAATTTTACTACGTTAAGCATTGCCAACATGGCGTCCGAACTTCGCAAATACCATGTAGGGCTCATTCTTGCGAACCAGTACCTTCATCAGCTGGACCCGGATGTAGAGCATTCGGTTCTGGGAAACGTTGGCACCCTCATATCGTTTCGCCTCGGGCCGAAAGACGCTTCCGTTATATCGAAGGAGTTTGATCCAACATTTGAGCCGACGAATCTCATCAACCTGCCGAATTACCATATCTATCTCAAACTCATGATCGATGGGGCGCCGTCGAAGGCGTTTAGCGGGGTGACGCTTCGCACAGCTCAGAGTGGTGATAGCCGCATCTGAAGACCGCCAGCTTTCCCACACCAGTCTATTGCCATGTCATCCTCTGTCGACTGGGGCGGGAGAGAGAAAATGCTGACGTGCGGATATTGTGGGGCGTCCTCTGTGAGGCTTCCTCTCGGTTGACAGACCGGATATACTCCGTCCTTCAGCTGCGTAGCTCTCATCTCCGAAGCGAGCGGAAAGGTCGCATTGAGGCGTCTATGCTGGTAGCGTTTCGAAGCAAGGCATCTGGGGATGTCGTGATGTTTGGCGATGTCGCAGCTAGATTGATCAAACTGATGGGGCACAGCGGGGTCGTACCCAGCGCTATCCTCGCTGAGGATGTGGGTGCAGCACTTTGTCAGTTGAAACAAGCTGTTGAGGCAGACAAGACAGCCTCGGCTGGGGACGAACCCAGCCAAATAAGGGAAGAGGACTCGGGCCAGCCGGCCGTGAGTCTCGCTAACCGAGCCTTGCCCCTAATCGAATTGCTCACGGCCGCCGCTGCGGCCCAATGTAATGTGATGTGGGATAAAATGTGATGTAGGGTAAGTAGCTGTCTGCCGGATGTTGGCCGGCGGACTAACGAGTCCGACCACAAGGCGCCGGGTCGAGGCGGTGGAGCGGCCCAAGATCGAGGGCTATGAGGGGAAGACGCCGGCGATCGCAGATGCGCAGGCGCGCACCCTCTTGAGTCTCCCGGAGGCCGAGACCCTCAAGGG
>JACDCK010000225.1 GCA_013817595.1 Pyrinomonadaceae bacterium
GAACGTCCATGAAAAATCCAAAGAGACCTTTGCCGGCGACTGGTGCACGACCGGCGATCAGTTCCATGTCGACGAAGCAGGATATTACTGGTACCACGGTCGCACTGACGACATGTTGAAGGTTTCCGGTGTTTACGTGGCTCCGGTCGAAATAGAAAACTGCTTGCTGCAGCACGAGGCGGTGCTCGAATGCGCTGTAATTGGTCACGATGCGGGGGACGGGTTGGTAAAACCCAAGGCTTTCATCGTGCTGCGGGAGGGCTACGACGCGGACGCTGAGCGGGAGCAAGAAATTAAAGGCTTCGTCAAATCGATACTTGCGCTGTACAAATATCCCCGCTGGATCGAGTTTGTTGCTTCGCTGCCAAAGAACGACCGCGGAAAAATCGATCGCAAGAACCTCAAACAAGCGGGAATCGTAAATCGTGATTCGTAAATAGAGTCGCGCTTCGCATTGGTTCACATTTTACGATTTATTCACGATTTACCAAACATACCCTTCTCTACACGTATCAAAATCCGATTTGGCGATACTGACCCGGGCGGGACTTGTCTACTACCCCAACATCTTTCACTATTTTCACATTGCGATGGAGGAGTTTTTCTCTACCCAGTGTGGCGTTGGCTACGACCAACTACTCGCCGCCGAGCGCATCGGCTTTCCCACCGTTAATATTCAGACTGAGTTTCGCGCCCCAATTCTTTACGGAGACGAGCTCGATGTCGAAGTTTTTGTCTCTCGCCCAGGCCGAACTTCAGCGATATTCGAGTACCGCGTAACACGCGTCAGCGATGGCCAGCTCTGCGCTCAGTCCACGCAGGTTCACGTTGCTATGAATCTGGACACCCGCCGGCCTGTTCCACTGCCAGAAAAGTTTCGCGAAGCATTCGGCGACGACGCTGCCTAAGCATATCTACGACTCAGGCGACAGCAGAGAAAGATATCGTACCTCCTAATACTCCCGAACTCTCTTTTTCAAATTGCCCGTCTTCTATTAGCTAGTCATCACTCAAATCATCTTCGCTTTTCGAGATCGTAGTCTCGCAGGCGGCGATACAGAGTTGACGGCGAGATTCCCAGAATCTCAGCCGTCTTGCCTCGGTGCCAACCGGTCTGTTCAAGTGCGGACAGGATCTGCTGACGTTCCATATCACGGAGTGAGGCGGGCGAGGACGCGGCGGCCGGGAAGCCGGGATCGGCATCGGAACCGGCCGGCACCGAAGCCATCAACACCGGAAACGAAACCGTTGGCCGCGCTACCTCGGGAGGTAACTCCACGAGTGTGATGCGCCCGTTGTTGGCCAGGATAACCGCGCGCTCAAGACAGTTTTTTAGTTGACGCACATTGCCCGGCCAACTATAAGAACGTAGAGCCTCCAGGGCATCAGCTTCGAGAGCAGGAGGGTTCGTGCCACCTACATGCTGGAGCAGATGCTGCGCCAGCGGCTCGATATCCTCCGGCCGCTCTCGCAATGGTGCGAGGCCAATCTGAAAACCATTGATACGGTAAAGCAGATCGGAGCGAAAGGATCCATCATTCACCACCGATTCCAGGTTTCGATTCGTCGCCGCGACAATACGCACGTTCACTTCAACCTTGCGTACGCCGCCGACACGGAAAAACGTTCTGGTTTCAATCGCTCGTAAGAGTTTCGCTTGAAGCTGGGCCGGAAGCTCCGTCACTTCATCCAGAAAAAGCGTACCCCCGTCAGAGAGTTCGATCAGTCCGAGCTTGCGAACCTTGGCGCCTGAAAAAGCGCCCGCTTCGTAACCAAAGAGCTCCGACTCCAGCAACGACTCCTGGAAGGCAGCGCAATTGAGATCGATGAAAGAAGAGTTGGCACGAGTTGATAAGCGATGAATGGCGTGCGCAATCAGTTCTTTTCCGGTACCTGACTCGCCCGTGATCAAAACCGATGCGTCCGAGGGAGCAACCCTTTCCACCAGTCTGATAGCTTCCTTCATCAAGTCCGAGACCGAAACGATTTCGGGTAAGGCAGATTGCCGCGCCAGTTGTTCGCGCAGGCGAAGATTGTCCACTCGCAGCCGGCGCTTCTCGGCCGCCTGTTTGACTCGAACATCCAGCTCTGTGATGGTATAGGGTTTCGTGAGGTAGTCGTAGGCGCCCAGCTTCATCGCTTCTACCGCCGTTTCCACCGTCGCCTGCCCCGTCAACATGATCACTTCAGGAGGATTCGGTCTTTCGTGAACGCGGCGCAGCACCTCCATTCCATCAATGCGCGGCATATTTATGTCGCACAACAAGACATCAACATTGCTCTCTTCGAGCTTCCGCAAGACGGCTTCGCCATCAGGGGCCGCTTGCACTCTGTACCCCAGGCGTTCGAGTTCCTTCTGCAGTACGAGCCGCAGGTTCACTTCGTCTTCCGCAATCAGAATTCGTGCTGCTTGTTGCTCGCTCAAGCCTTCGATTCTCCGATTTGATTCACCGCCGGTAGAGTAATCGTGAAAGTAGTGCCGACTCCTAGAGTGGATCGCCGCCATGCGCGGTTAAGATACCATAACAGACGGCGAGACCAAGGCCCGTGCCTCGTCCTACCTCTTTGGTTGTAAAGATGAGACAAAGACTGCACTCAAAAGTACATAGGTCTATGACAGGTCAGATTGAAAAGTTCAGTCAAGCTGCATAATGAGTTGACAATGCGGAGGCCTTGCGGGCACCCTTCCTCTCAGCTGCCATTTTCAGCGGAGTTTATATGGGGAGGCAAGTCTATCTCTTGAAACCCATCCCACCTCAGTCAATCATTGCGTAGGCGAAATCTTGACGAAAAGAATCGGCAAAAGCTTAGAGGCGATACCACCGGTCGGTTACATCGAACTGCTGCGAAAAAATCGTGCGTTTCGCCAACTTTGGCTCGGGCAGGTCGTAAGCCAGATGGGCGATTGGTTCAACACGATCGCCATCTACACTATAATTCTCAACCTCACAGGCTCGGGCCGAGATGTGGGTCTGTTGCTGGTCGCACGTTTTCTTCCTAGTTTCGTATTCGGATCGCTGTCAGGCGTACTGGCTGATCGATTCAGCCGGCGCTCAATCATGATCGTTTCGGATCTGCTACGGGCGGTTGTTGTACTGGGCTTCCTCCTGGTGCGCCGAGCTGATCAGCTGTGGATCGCATATGTGCTGACTGTGCTACAGCTCGCCTTCTCAACATTCTTCGAACCCGCGAAGACGGCCGCCATTCCCTCGATTGTCTCCGACCGTGAACTGGTTGCGGCCAATGCGATTTCGGCAGTGACGTGGTCGGTGATGCTGACCTTGGGAGCGGCAATTGGGGGGTTAATCACAGGATGGTTGGGCACGGATGTCGCGTTCGTGCTTGATTCGATGACCTACCTGCTCTCGGCCGCTTTGATCGCGAGTGTGCGGCTTCCCAAGCGGCCCGAGCGGGAGAAGGGCAAGCTCACAATCGGCAGAGCGCTGGGAGTCACAGAGACAATCGAAGGCGTACGGTATGTTAAGCACCGGCCACGCGTGCTGGCACTACTGCTGGTCAAACCCGCGTGGGGTCTCGGCGGCGGCATCCTTACCTTGCTGGCGGTCTTTGGTGAGAGGATCTTTCCCGTCGGCAAAAGCGCGGCCACCGGCATCGGCGTGCTCTTCGCAGCGCGAGGCATTGGGACTGCGGTAGGACCAATCGTAGCGCGGCGGATAGCCGGGGAAGGCAAGAAACGCATGCTGGTCACCATAGGAATATCCTTTCTGATTGGCGGTTTGGGTTACATTGCATTTGGTAGCACCCGCAGCTTCATAGTGGCTTTGATCGTTCTGGGACTCGCGCACACGGGCGGGAGTATCCTCTGGGTTTTCTCCACCGTAATGCTGCAACGCGACGTGGAAGACGGTTTTCGCGGTCGAGTTTTTGCCGCCGAATTGGCGTTGCTTACCCTGACGATGGCAGCCTCAAACTATATCACGGGAGAACTACTGGACCGCTTTCGCCTTTCGCCGCGTTGGGTTACGGTTGGCATCGGCATCTTATTTCTCATCCCGGGTTTTGTCTGGTTTGCGACCGAGCGTTGGTGGGATCGAGGAGAACGCGACCAGACGCCGGACTTAAGAATCGTCGAAGAGCTGAACCCAGAAAACGCAAAGGTGCCTGGATAGATTGCAACTCTCTTACTCTCGCGTGACATGGAAGATCTGACGAAGACGCTAAATACAACTAATGGGCGAACGTGATCTTGTCAGAACCGGGAGCGGTAGCGATCGGGTTATGGGTGGGCGGCGGCCAACTCCGCGACTTGGACCCAGTCGCTACCGCTCCCGGTTCTGACTGGTAAATGCGAATGAAGATCACGATAGGAGTCATGGGATCCGCGAGCGACGCTGGCGAAGGACCTCCCGGCGATGCGCTACGAG
>JACDCK010000041.1 GCA_013817595.1 Pyrinomonadaceae bacterium
CACTGCATAGCGCCCCGGCGACCACTTCGCCATTTGGAAATCGAGCGACTCCGGCGCGCTCTCGGGCAATTCTATTTCTATTGTCACTTCGAAGAGATGCGACTGCGGCCGCGACATCGATAGACGATAAGTGATGGAGCTCAATGGCCGTTCTTGCTGAGCTGAAACAATCGTAAATCCCGCCAGCAGAAAAAGCGCGAGCGAGAGGTGAAACAGGAGTTTACGAGAAACAGTCTTCATGGCAGCCAACTTTAACACATTGCTGATTATTGATTGGCGCCGCGAGTTGAGAGCGGGGGTAACCACTGGGGTAACCACCCTTTCTTACTTTGAGCCTTTGAGCTGATCTGATTTTGCAAACTTAGGAGAGGCTCTCAAGTCCGAGAGATGTAAGCAAGATTAAGTTGCAGGTTGGGAAGGGCGGTTTACCCCAGACTCAACAATGGTAGAGACGAGTAGGAGACTAGAGATTCAGTAAAGAGTACGCCCTGAATCCTTGTAAATCGGCAATAGGCATCGCCTGGGCAGACTTGCATACCCTCTGCCCATTAGATTATTAACTCACCATGCCTCCAACCGAACGTCTCTACTATCAAGACTCTCATCTGATCGAATTCGAGGCGCGAGTGATCGCCAACAGCGAGCGCGTGAGCGGATGGACCGCCGTTACGCTCGATCGCACGGCGTTTTACCCGACGGGTGGCGGCCAACCCAGCGACACGGGCACGCTCAATGGCTTACTTGTAGTCGAGTGTATCGATGATGCGGAAGAAGGCGTTTTGCATGTGATTCAAGGACGGTCGCCGGAAGTGGGCACAGTCGTCAAAGGCAGAATTGACTGGTTGCGTAGATTGAATCATATACAGCAACACACGGGGCAACACATTCTCTCGCAGGCGTTCGTCAAACTCTTCAACGCACCAACTCGCAGCTTTCGTGTGCTGGATGAGTCTTGCGAGATAGATGTGGACCTGGACAATTCGAACAGCGAGACTATCGAGCGGGCCGTGGAACTTGCCAACAATGTAATTTGGGAAAATAGGGTGATTACCATCAGTCAGGTAACTTCGCAGGAAGCTTCCGAACTGCCACTACGCAAAGAGCTGGCGCGCGAAGGCGAACTACGATTAATCGAGATCGAGGGATTCGATCTTACTCCCTGCGGCGGCACGCATGCCTATCAGACCGGTGAGGTAGGGATGATTGCTGTGCGCTCCTGGGAACGCGCCAAGGGGCTGACGCGCATTGAGTTTGTTGCGGGCGTGCGCGCACTGGCAGATTACCGCCGTGCGAATCAAAGCGCGCTGGCCATTGCCGGACTGTTTAGTGCGGGACGAGCTGATACGCCCGAGCTGGCGGCGCGCATGATAGAAGAGAACAAACAACTGCACCGGCGTGTCCGCAACCTGGAAGAGATTGCTGCTCGCGTTGAAGCCGAAGAGCTACTTGCCCGAGCTACCGCGACACATGACAACGTGCGAATTGTTAATGAGGTTTTTGATAACCGCGACGCCGAATCATTGAAACAACTGGCACTCAGTTTGATTGGTCACCCGGCGACAATCGCCCTGCTCGGCTCGCGGGACAAAGATGCTGCGCGCCTGGTCTTCGCTCGATCTGCCGACGCACCTGGCTACATGAACGCGTTGATGCGCGATGCCTGTGCAATGCTCGATGGACGCGGTGGTGGCCAGCCCGATCTGGCTCAAGGCGGCGGAAAGAATGTTGAGAGGCTTGGTGAAGCGATTGTGCAGGCGGCGGAGAGACTGAAGTAGAAGGAGCTTTCTAAATCGTCGCGATGCGGACCTATGAGGGCACGGCCGGCGGATAGCTCGGCCTCAACTATTTCTTTCCGAATGGTGCGGCATATTTCCCACTTTCCATTTGTCATATAAGAGTATTTGCCATAATGAGAGATGATAAATAATGATAAATGGAAAATTAAAGAATAGCTCACCACTGAAGTTGGTTTAGGAGTCTGGGTACAGGGGTTCGACTCTTTAGGGCACGAGGACCACTTTGCCAATATTCTTTCGCGATTCGATGTAGCTGTGTGCTTCACCGGCCTGCTCGAACGAAAAGGCGCGATCTACATAAGGACGAATCCAGCCTTCCTGAACTCCTTCCATTAACGCCTGCACCCACTCGACAACTTTCTCAGGCTCGTGCCACATGTGGCCCAGGTTCAAGCCAAAGACGCCGCGGTTCTTGTTCAGCAATCCGAGCGGATGAAATCTGGGCATCTGCACGGCTGCCTTAAGTAGTTTGAATTTACCCTTCAGGCCATTGGCAGACGCTGCCGAGACGCCAAACATTCCTAAACGGCCAGTATGTCTAAGCGCTCGATAGCTCTTTTTCCAATGAGACCCGCCAATCGGATCTATAACGAGCTCCACGCCACGGCCGCCGGTTAGCTTCTTCAGCACCGGAAGCCAGTCCTGAGTGCGATAGTCGATGGGGTGATCCAAGCCTCGTTTAAGTAGGAAGTCGTGTTTCGACGGACTAGCGGTGCCGTAAGTAACGGCCCCGATATGCTTCGCGATGTCTAGTGCGGCCAGGCCAACACCGCCGCCGGCGTTATGAATCAGGACTGCCTCGCCTTTTCGCAAACCGCCCATTGCCACCAGTAACGCGTAGGCCGTGAGATAGTTGACCGGAATGGCAGCGGCCTGTTCGAACGTCAGTGAGTCTGGCTTTTCAATCAACTGCCTTGCATGTACGATTACTTTTTCGGACTGTCCACCGAAGCGCGTCATCGCCACCACCGGCATACCGACCAGATCGGGATCGACACCTTCGCCAACTTCTTCGACGAGGCCAGCAACTTCATAGCCCATAACACACGGCTTCCGCGGGCCGTCGGGATAGAGTCCCTGCCGAGCGAGGATGTCGGCAAAATTGATACCCGCTGCTCGTACGTTGACGACCACCTCGCCCGGCCCTGGCCGCGGATCAGGTTTCTCTTCCACTCGCAGGACTCCCACGCCGCCGGTTTTGGTTGTGACTACCTGTCGCATCGCGCGTGCCTCCAACGCTTAACATGTGACCTTTATCGTCGCAGGACTCAAGAGGCCGGCCCTCCTTGGTATTCTACCTGGCTAGGGTAGCAAGCAGGATGGAGCGATCACTTGCCCAGGAACCAAAGAATTAATTGCCGCTACCAAGGCCCGTCATCGGGTAATTTTTGCCTGCAATCGTGGCTGGACTTCGTTACGCAAACTTGAAAGCAATCAGCCTTTGGTTGTGGCAACCAAGGTTTTGTCTGAGACTCTTAAGGACTGTGTTCCGCCGAGTATTGGAAGCGCGATCCGATTGAACTAACGCGCGAAGCACGAGTTGCAGTGGAGAAGGTTCTCGGTACTGTCTAGCAGGTGGCCAAAGAGATCGTCAGCTCCGAAGGACAAGTTTATAACTGACTGAAGCGGTGGGGTCATCGCATGAGTATCCCGAGACAGACGACTTCTCGGTCCTCCTGCAATTAGTGAGCAGTAGCGCGACTGTTAAGGAAGGCTTTGATTCCCCCGAGTGGCCCTCTTAACAGTCGAGCTACTGCCCCGAGCTAAAGTGCAAGTAACGACGCCCCGCCGCTACTGCGCCGTCTTCGCCGTTGCATTTCCCTCCGTGGATTTATTCGGCTGCGGTGTGATGCGCAGATACGGCCTTGGCGCCTTCCATCCGCCCGGAAATTTCTCCTTCGCTGCCTCGTCGGAAAGTGAAGGCACGATGATCACGTCCTCGCCGTCCTTCCAATTGACGGGAGTCGCCACGCTGTACTGCGCCGTCAACTGCAGTGAATCGATGACGCGCAGGATCTCGTCGAAGTTGCGACCCGTGCTTGCCGGGTAGGTGATCATGAGTTTGACCTTTTTGTCCGGACCGATGACAAAGACCGAACGCACGGTGAAGACATCGCTGATCTCCGGATGGATCATGTCGTAGAGCTCGGAGATCTTGTGGTCTGGGTCAGCGATGATCGGAAAGTTGAGTGCTGTGCCTTGCGTCTCTTTGATATCTTCGGCCCACTTACTGTGCGAGTCTGTCTTATCGACACTCAAACCGATGACTTTAACGCCGCGGCTATCGAATTCAGGTTTGCATTTGGCCACATAACCAAGTTCAGTAGTGCAGACCGGGGTGAAATCTTTCGGGTGAGAGAAAAGCACTGCCCAGCTATCGCCAATCCACTCGTGAAAACGAATCGGGCCGTCGGTTGTGTCCGCAGTGAAATCGGGTGCCATGTCGCCTAAACGTAATGCCATTGTGAAATCTCCTTTCATTCTGAGGGAATTACCAGCCCTGGCAGACTTTGTAAGCGAGGTGGTGATTGATAGTTGTTAGGATCCGAATTGTTTTTACATCGGAAGGTCCTGACAAGTCAATGGTAGCTCGCGAGCACTTGCAAACGCTGCCAGACCCTGATCCCTATTTTTCATGATCTCTGCAAAGGTGAATCAGAACTGAACGGCAGCTACTCTCTAACTTGTCCCAGATGCAATCACTCAGGTCTAAAAGACGGACATTATCGGCTCACGATAGAAGAAAGCCCGAAATCCGGATAGAAATCCTTTTAGATTTCACTCTATCTACCTGAATTTATAAACAAGGGGTCGGCACGTATCTTGCGAGCTCTTTCTAGGCTGTTTGGGTGGTTTTGTCCTCGTACCCCTAGCTGAATCCTTCAAACACCCCAGTGTCGCCATTTTTCCCGGTTTGACGAGCAACTATGTGTGAAGGCTACAGCGCTGCTAGACCCATTGCTTTAAAGGGGCCGGAGTTTGGTCCGGACCTCTACCGGGAGATCTTCAACCACTCCAATGAGCCGATAGCAATTATCAGCCCTGAAGGCCACTATGTAGAACAGAACACCGCACACCAGGATCTTCTTGGATACTCGGACGAGGAACTCCTGGGCCAGACTCCGGCTATACATATGGGTCGCGAAGCCTTTGAAAACATCGTTAGCGAACTGGCGCAGAAAGGGGTCTACCGCGGCGAAGCAGTAAGTCATACCAAAACGGGTGAGATCAGGCACATTGAGATCTCTGCGTTCACTACCAGAGACGGGTCCGGAGATCCGATTTGCTACGTAGGCATCAAACGGAACGTCACCGAACGAAAGCGAGCCGAAGAAGCACTGCGCCGTAGTGAAGCGGAGCTGACGGATTTCTTTGAAAACGCCGCTATCGGTTTGCACTGGGTGAACTCCGACGGGACGGTGCTTCGCGCTAACCAGGCCGAACTCGATCTGCTTGGCTACTCGCGAGAAGAGTATGTCGGTCGCAACATCGCGGAGTTTCATGTCGATCAGGAGGCTATAGAAGACATTCTCAGTCGTCTTCAGGCTGGAGAGGTTTTGAGTGATTATGACGCTCGCCTCCGCTGCAAGGACGGCGCGATTAAGCAGGTGCGCATTAATTCGAGTGTATTCCGCGAGCAAGGAAGGTTTGTACACACTCGCTGCTTTACTCGTGACATTACGGATCGCAGGCAAACGGAGCGCAGGCTGGCACTTCAGTATGCCGTCACCCGCATACTCTCGGAGTCGGCTGACTTCATTGAAAGCGCCCGCAGAATTTTGCAGGTAACGTGCAAGAGACTGGAATGGGATGCCGGCGGTTTGTGGACCATAGATCACGACGCACAGGTGTTGCGTTGCGTCGATTTCTACGCGGCTTCGACGACCGCGGTCAATGAATTCGAGAAACTCACGCGCACTGTTGCGCTCAAGAGAGGTGAGGGTCTACCCGGACGTATCTGGGAAAAAGGCGCGCCTGCCCGGATCGATAACATCGCCGAAGACCCAAACTTTCCTCGTGCGGCAGTCGCCCGGCAAGAAGGTATTAATAGCGCGTTTGGCTTTCCCATACTTCTTGGTGATGAAGTATTAGGAGTGCTTGATTTTTTTAGCATGGAGATCAGGGAACTCGACGATGAACTGTTACAGTTGGCTGCGAGTATCGGGGGACAGATTGGCCAGTTTACGAAACGTAAGCGGGCCGAGGACGAACGCGCCGAGCTACTTGAGCGCGAACGCGCAGCCCGGGCCGACGCCGAGAAGGCCAATCGTCTAAAGGACGAGTTTCTCGCTACTCTCTCCCACGAGTTACGTACCCCTTTGAATGCCGTAATTGGCTGGTCGAGAATGTTGAAATCGGGAAGGCTCGACGAGGACAGCGCCGCGCATGCTCTGGAGGTAATTGAGCGCAATGCCTGGTCACAGAAACAGATTATCGAGGACATCCTCGACGTCTCGCGAGTGATCACCGGCAAACTGCAACTGAATCTCGGCCCGGTAGATCTGGTCGCGGTCGTCGATGCAGCTCTCGACGCCGTACGGCCAGCGCTCGAAGCGAAGGCGATCAACATCGGGACCATTATCGATGCCGGACTGCGGATCGTACCGGGCGACGCCGATCGTCTGCAGCAAGTGATATGGAACCTGCTTTCAAACGCCGCGAAGTTCACGCCCAGTGAGGGAAAAGTGGAGGTCCGCTTGAGCCATGATAGTGCTCATGTGCAGATTCAGGTGAGCGATAGCGGACCGGGGATTGATCCTGCTTTTCTCCCTCACGTCTTTGAGCGATTCCGCCAAGCCGATGGCACCATCACCCGGACACATGGTGGTCTGGGACTTGGTTTGGCAATCGTTCGCCATCTGGTAGAACTTCACGGGGGAATTATCACAGCCGAGAACCGCGCAGACGGTCCTGGCGCAATCTTTACTCTAAAGCTTCGTTTACCCAGTGGCGAATTAAGGCCGGAAACTTTGGCCGGCGCGATCACCGCCTTCAAAGACTCAGAACCGGAGCCACCCAGTCTCGAAAATCTGCGCATCCTCGTCGTCGATGACGAAAGGGACACGTTGGATCTTGTCACAATGGATCTCACTCAGCATGGCGCCAGCGTTACTGGAGTTACCAGCGCCGCTGAGGCGCTCAGCGCCCTCGATCACTCGCAGTTCGATTTGTTGATCAGCGATATTGCTATGCCGGAAACCGACGGCTATGCCTTGATTCGGCAAGTGCGCAGACGAGAATCAGGCCAAGAGAAAAAACTTCCCGCCGTGGCTCTGACGGCTTACGCCAGAGTGCAGGATCGCATGCGAGCGATCATGGCCGGGTACAACACACACGTTGCCAAACCAGTGGAAGCCAATGAACTGGTAACTGTGGTCGCGAGTCTGGCCGGCCGGCTGGGGAAGATCTAAAGAACTCCTTAGGATAAGCAATCCCGCCTCTTCCCTGGTAAGATAAAACAACATGCTGAAACGTTGCGCCTGGCCCAGAACAGATCTGGCGATCGCCTATCATGACCGTGAGTGGGGCGTACCGCTCCATGATGATCGCGGACTCTTTGAGTTTCTCATTCTGGAAGGTGCCCAGGCCGGCCTCAGCTGGGAAACTGTCCTGCAGAAACGTGATAACTATCGCGAGGCGTTTGATAACTTTGACCCCGCGAAAGTCGCAGAGTACAACCCACGTAAAGTGGAGCGACTCTTGGATAATGCCGGCATCATCCGCAACCGCCTGAAGATTGCGTCTGCGATTCAGAACGCCAAGGCGTTCATTGCGGTGCAGCAGGAGCTTGGCAGTTTTGACGAGTACCTCTGGCGCTTTGTCGATAACCGGCCGCTAAAACGAAAACGCGGAGCACCCGTTCCCGCGCACACACCTCTATCTGACGCGCTGAGCAAAGACCTGGCGAAACGCGGCTTCAGGTTTGTCGGCTCGACAATCTGCTACGCTTTCATACAAGCCGTTGGTCTAGTCAATGACCACGATCTCAGTTGCTTTCGCTATAAAGAGATTGGGAACAATAGGGCTAACAGGATCCAGCCGTGAAAATACTTCTATACATTATTCTCGTAACGATCCTTCTCGCAACAAGCAGTGCCCGTTATGGCGTCGTGGCGCAGCAGAGCAAGGTCAGAGAATACCGTATCGCTAATGAACACCGGATACTTGAAGAGTTTGTGACGTTGCTTTCGATCCCAAACGTCGCGAGTGATCACGTTAACATCCGCAGGAATGCGGCATTAATCATAGAAATGATGAAGCGCCGCGGACTAGAGCCGCGGCTTTTGGAAGCCGGCAATTCCGTCCCGCCCGCCATTTACGGCGAATGGAAAGTTCCGGGCGCCACGAGGACCATCATTCTCTACGCGCATTACGACGGACAGCCAACCGATCCTAAACAATGGGCGGGCACAATGCCGTGGCAACCCACACTTCGTTCAGCCGCACTGGAAGCCGGCGGTACCATTCTGTCGATGCCAAAGCCAGGGGAGAAAATCGATCCTGAATGGCGTCTTTACGCTCGCTCCGCGTCGGATGACAAAGCCGGGGTGATGGCTATTCTGACCGCAGTCGACGCACTAAAAGCCCAGGGGATTGCGCCCACTTCTAACGTCAAGTTTTTCTTTGAAGGCGAAGAGGAGGCCGGTTCGTCACATCTCGGCGACATCATTCGTGATCAGAAACTGCTGGAAGCGGACGCCTGGCTCATCTGCGACGGCCCCGTTCATCAATCAGGTCTGAAGCAAGTAGTCTTTGGCGTGCGTGGCGATACTAACGTCGATCTCACTGTCTACGGCGCCAAGCGGCCACTTCATAGCGGCCACTATGGAAACTGGTCTCCAAATCCCGGGCTGATTCTGGCGAAACTGCTCAGCTCGATGAAAGATGAGGCAGGCCGCGTGACCATTGCCGGCTGGTATGACGACGTTGCGCCCCTGGGCGAAACGGAACGGCGCGCGATTGAGGAGGCGCCGCACTATGATAACGAACTCAAAACTCAGCTCGGCCTGGCGCGAACAGAAAATGCGGGTAAGAGCTTGCTTGAGTTGATCAACGAACCTTCGCTCAATATTAACGGGATGAGTAGCGGAGATGTCGGTGCGCTCGCTCGCAACGTAATTCCTACCACGGCCAGCGCTGTGCTGGATCTTCGTCTCGTAAAAGGAACCGATTATCAACGCCAAGTCGAGCGTTTGATCGCTCACATCCGCAAGCAGGGGTTCAATGTCATCGATCATGACCCGACGGATCAGGAACGGCTCACAAGACCCTTGATCGCCAAGGTTGTTCACCGAGATGGAGGCTACAACGCGGAGCGGACGCGCATGGATTTGCCGGTAGCGCTCTCCGTTATCGCCGCCGTGCAGGCCACTTCGGCAAAACCTATCGTGAAGCTGCCGACTTCGGGAGGCAGTCTGCCGCTGTCGATCATTACTAATAACCTCCGCACTGTAACCATCACGGTACCCATTGCCAACTACGACAACAACCAGCACGCCGAGAACGAAAACATCAGGTTGCAAAATTTGTGGGACGGGATTGAAACGATCGCCGCGCTAATGACGATGCCAAACGCCTCTTCCGCAAAGTAGCCGGATCAGGCAGTGCACTCTTTTGCCGTAAAATCAGGACGGAAAAATCTTAAGATCCAAGGTGCCAAGTCAGGGGAAGGCAATAGGAGCAGGTGGCAGGATAACCCCTGCCTCCTGCTTTTTTCGCCACGCGCCTTCTGCGTAACTGCTGTCAATCCTTTCTAAAATGCGGTCGCTAAACACCGCCCTAACGGCGGACCACCGCGCAAACCAATGACTCGGCTTCTGGCTTCTCTCTTCTGCTGCCGCCCACTGATCAGGAACCACTTCACTAAACAAACTATGACTCCGGCGCAATCTTGTGTGAAGATAGGCGAAACTGAAAATGGAGGCTTACCTCGTGAAGAAAACCCTTCCCCAGTTCGTACTAAGCCTTTTCGTGTTGGCAATAGGTACCGCGGCCCCGGCGCAAAACACTCAGACTCCGGCTCTGAATGGGGTAGTGAGAACGGAATCAAATAGTGCCCTCAGTCAAACGGTACCCGGTTCTCTGGCGGCCTTGCCTGAAGCAGACACCCTCATTTTCATCAACTCGCGTCGCATTTTAAATGAAGCAGCACTGCGGCTGATGCCGGAAAAAGCTCTGGCGGACATGCGCAAAACTTTCGCCGAGATGAAACAGTTCGCCGGAGTGGATCCATCGAATGTGGACTACATAGTGGTCGCGGTCAGGTTCAGGAAACCGACCGCAGAGCTAACTTTCATGCTGCTGGAATTCATGGCGGTTGCCAGTGGTGATTTCAGTTCCGACTCAATGATGGTGCTGGCCAAGATGGCCTCAGAGGGAAAGTTGCGCGATGAGAAGTATGGAGCGAAGACCCTCGGGCTGATGACGATCGGCCCGATTGCCAAGGAAGCGGAGAAGAATCCCATACTCAAGTCGTTTTCAGAAGAGGCTGTTGTTCCACTCAATGCCACCACCATTGCCGTGGGCTCAACTGCCTACTTGAAAGCGGCAATCGACGCTGAAGAAGGCAACAAACGCATCAGCTCGGAGCAAGGGAAGGAACTCTTCATGACCAGGAAAGGCAATTGCATTTTCTGCCACGGAGAGACGGGAACTGGCAACAAAGAGAATTTGGCCCGACTCAGACGAGTTCCCGCCGATCTTTCAGATCACAAGAGAATGCCCAAACTCTCAGACGGCGAAATCTTTTGGAAAATTACCAAAGGTATTCCTGGCATCATGCCAAGCCGCGAGAAGCTGACTGAGGAAGAGCGCTGGCACCTCGTGAACTTTGTCCGCTCGCTGGCTAAGGAAAAACCCAAGGCGTAGATTTTAGTGGTGCGGCGGAGTTTCGCTGGATCGCGGGGCACGTCTCCTTGAAAGAACCGATGCTCGGTAGCAACCGGGATGCTGCCACTCAACTTTTTGGGGGCAAGCGGAGCACGACCCCGCTTATGGATGTATCGAGCGAGAAGCGAACCCAAAGCGCCGTCGCCGCTTCGCTCTATCACTGGAAGAGATGGCTGAGAAACCCGGGGACACTCAAGTTGTGCGAGAGAGGCCATCAATGAAACTAAGGTGTAGTTGGCCGGGGGGCGTTGGGCTGAATGAAACACGCAGCTTATATTTCGTTACTGAGATCAGGCGAGTTGGAGGCGCGCGTCGAAAGGCTTGAGGCATTGCTTGAGCGCTGCACAGTCTGCCCGCGCGACTGCCTGAACAATCGACTTAAAAATGAACTTGCCGCCTGTTACTCCGGTCACCTACCCATCGTCTCTTCCTATACGCCGCATTTCGGTGAAGAGCCTGCCCTGGTAGGCACGCGCGGCGCCGGCAACATTTTTTTCGGCAATTGCAACCTGCGTTGCGTCTATTGCCAGAATTACCAGATCTCCCAAACTCACAAAGAACAGATCAAAAACGAAGTAACCCACGAGCGACTGGCCGCAATGATGCTCAAACTCGCGTCGCAGGGCTGCCATAACATCAACTTCGTCTCGCCGACTCACTTCGCGCCCCAGATGGCTCGTGGAATTCTTATCGCTGCCCGGCAAGGCTTGCGAATCCCGATCGTTTACAACACCAACGCTTACGATTCCGTGGAAGTGCTACGTCTGCTCGACGGCATCGTGGACGTTTACCTGCCCGATCTCAAGTATGCCGAAGATGAAGCGGGTTATCTCTATTCGAAAGTTAAGGGTTACAAGGAATGCTCGCGGCAGGCAATTGCTGAGATGTACCGGCAAACCGGCGATGAACTGGTCCTGGGCGAAGATGGACTGCTCAAACGTGGCTTGGTTATCCGTCTGCTCGTTTTGCCCAACGATATCGGTGGGGTGCGGGAATCGCTTGAATGGATCAGAGACACGCTCAGTCCCCGAGTGGCTGTTTCCCTCATGGCCCAGTACTATCCGACAAACCAAGCGGCTACGAACCCGCGCTACATTCTGCTCTCGCGGCGGATCACCGAATCGGAGTGGCTGCGGGCGGTGTCTGCTCTTGAAGAGGTGGGAAAGGAAGCTGGCTGGATGCAGGAATTTGACGGCGCGGCTTACTACTATCGTCCTGACTTTACCAATCCAGATACTCCGTTTAAAGACATCCGTGACTTTAGAGCTTAAGCAACAACTTCAAGCTCTGCTGACAGTTGTGTGCCGGGGAGTAGGGTTGCTATATTGATCACAATGACAGAGCAGGAACTCAAAGGGGTCATCCATTCACACCCAGAAATAATGGGCGGTACCCCTGTCTTCGTTGGTACTCGCGTGCCTCTGCAGAACCTCATTGATTCGCTCGAAGGCGGTGAATCCGTAGACGATTTCCTTGATGCCTTTCCCACTGTAAAACGCGAGCAAGCCATCGCAGTGATCGAGGCAGGAAAGCTTAAGATGCTTGAATCTGTCTGAAATCCTCACAAATGCGGATCCTGGTTGACGAATGCCTCGACTGGCGCCCTTGCCGCGCGCTCTGCGGTCACGACTGCGTCTCCGTTCAGAAACTAGGCTGGGGTGGTTAACGAATGGCGCTTTGCTGAGAAAAGCTGAGCAGGACTTTGACGTTTTCATCACAGGCGACCGCAACCTAATCTTTCAGCAACAGCTGTCCAACCACGACATAGGCGTCTTAGTACTTCGCGGCGAAAGTACGCGATTGCGTCATACGATCCAACTCATGCCACAAGTGCTGGGTGTCCTGCCCACGATTAAGCCAGATGAACTTATCCAGATTGGATGGCAGCGTTGAGGGGGGCACCAAGCCTGCCTTCTGCAGCTAGATTTTCTTAGGAAGACTATCGGCCAGTTTTCAGTTGGTGGGTGGTATGTTCGGTAACAGAGGCCAAAGCTCGATCACCCGCTTTGAGCGCATTCGTTGGTGCTTCCGGGACCAATCCAGCCGAGGGGAAACCTGCCGCCTTCACAGTCAAGTCGAGGGCTTTCTGAACAAGCGCCTCGTCCGAATGCTCCCTAAGTTGCTTGCGCGGAAGCGTAAACATCAGACCGTTAATTATTACTCCCAGCCCGATGAACAACATCACCAGGCCGGGGATTACTAAGACGAATAGATCCTGCTCCGCCAGGCTCGCCACGATGCCGCCCAACGTTCCTCCCAGACCGATAAAAGCCATAATCATTCCGGCTCGGAGTCGCCGCAGACGCTTTTCGGCGGGTGACTCCAGAAATTTTTCGATCTCGGGCAATACTTCTTCGGCAACCTTCTGCAGCTCACTCGCGGATTCAGTCATGCGTATCTTATCGGCGATGGCTCGTCCGATATGATCTCGCGCCGAGACTGCCGACTCTGTAATGGCGTCGGGTCTCTCCAGGGTGACGCTAGTGATTCCCCTCAACCACGACTGTCTTGTCGCTTTCCGCAATGTCTACGTTGTTCCAGGTTGCTTTCATGGAGCCATGGTAAACCGTAAATCGTGAATCGTAAATCGTTAAGCGTAGTTGGCTGGTGCCTCAGTTTGGGTTTCGGCACATCATCCCGAATTCGAAATCACTTAGATCTGACTTTTAGTTTAAACTGACCCACTACCTTGTAATCGGCAGTGCTCGCTGAAAGCACGTCAGCGATTTACGATTAACGATTTACGATTCACGAAATGTTTCCACCGCTTACAGAGGGCAGGATGGTGATTTCCGTTCGCCCGGAGATGGGCGTGTCGAGGAGTTGCTTGCGGCGGATGTTTTCGCCGTCGACAAAGATGTTCACATGCGTCCTCAGCTGACCCTGTTCATTTACGACGCGATCACGCAAACCTATGTGCAGTTGCCACAATTCATGCAGCGCTTCCGCAACAGTCGTGGGCGAGGAGTTCACGGAAATCTCACTTTGTCCGTTCGTGAAATCGGCTAGAAAGCCGGCGATGTTGAAAGTGACCATCTTAATATGAGGAGTCAGTGGACCGTAGTCAGAAGCCACTAGGACGTGCTGGTCGTCAGTAGACAGTATTTAACGTCGAGCGATGGCAATTCAAATCTACCTTCTGGACTCCCGACTTCTGACTCCCAACTCCTGACTCCCGACTCACTGACTTAAGGCAGTAGTAAAGAAAAGTCTCGAGTCAAGAGTCTAGAGTCCAAGGGGTCCTGACTTCGACTCCCGACTCCCGACTCCCGACTCCCGACTTACGGCAGTATCCCTTCCGGTACGAGCCAGGGATGCATGTCGATTGATAACCTGCCAGCCTGCACGGACGGGTCGGTCGCTGCTAGTTCTTTCGCTT
>JACDCK010000226.1 GCA_013817595.1 Pyrinomonadaceae bacterium
CAATGGCATAGCTCGGCGGTGACCACATCGACGACAGGAGAAGCCATCCGGCCAGCGACAGAGCGCCAGATAATCTTGACAGGCCTCTTCGCTAGCGAATTGCGCCTGAAACTGCCGCAGGTGCTTAGGAAAGCGCGGACGCGCCACGCTCCTACACTACACCTAGTGGCTTGCTGTAACAACCGTATAAGCAGAAGGCGACTACTTGCCCACTCACCACATGGCGATTATAATATTGCCAAATGGTAAAGAGGTAAGAGTATGAGTGTACAGAAGGAGACAGTAGAAACGACGGATATGGCAAAGTTTGTCCAAGAACTCCGAGCGGATTATGGGCAAACCCGTAATCTCTATCTCACGCTTCTGGGGTTGCCAAGACTAGACGCGGTTAACCTAATCAAGCGGGTTGAGAAGGGATTTTCCTTCAACGTTCTCATACGTTTCCAACGCAATGTGGCTCTTCCCATGAAGGAAATCGCCGAATGGGTACAGATCCCGCAAACTACCCTGAACAGAAGGCGGGCGCAGGGCCGGCTTCAGCCAGATGAATCTGATCGCGTTCTTCGTGCCTCACGAGTTTTTGGCAAAGCGTTAGAACTGTTCGAGGGTGATGCGGGAGCCGCTCGTCACTGGCTTGCCAGCCCACAAAGGGCTCTTGGTGGTGCAGTCCCGATGGGCTTGGCCAAAACTGACTTGGGGTCCCGCGAGGTGGAAGATCTCATCGAACGAATTGAACATGGCGTCTTTAGTTGAAAATCACCGCTTGGAGAATCTTCAAAACAAAGCCCGCCGCACAACCTTTTGATGGAGAGGGAGCCCGTCGATTTGGCGGTCGTTGGAATAGCAAAGGAAACAGAATGGTCTATACCGCTGGACACTACTCACTGGCGGTGCTTGAGATCCTGGTCAATCTCGATAGGAGTAGCATTCTTCCGTCTTACTTGGTGTCTTCAGTGCATTTTGATGATGCTCTCGTGGAACGTCTGGACCGTTCGCGCTTGCCGGCTAACTGGCGCCACTCCCCAGCGCCTCCAGAGTTACAGCGGATTGGCGATGAGTGGCTAGCCTCAAGATCTTCTGTCGTTCTAGAAGTACCAAGCGTCGTTATGGAGATAGAGAACAACTACCTTATCAACCCCCAACACCTAGACTCTTCTCTGATCTCAATTGATCCGCCCCAGCCCTTCACATTTGATTCAAGACTCCTCGACTAACGTTACGGCGAGTTAGATCACTTACCATCATGAGAGTTGTGCCAATCTAATGGACAGAAAATTTCATCCTGCGATAGCCGCGATTATGTCGGGCGATCTCGACGAGCTAAAGTCCTTAGTCAGCCAGGACCCATCTCTGGCGACTACTCGTTCCTCCAAAAGTCACCCCACCTTACTCCAGTGTTTAGCGCTCGATGCTGTCGACGTGCCGAACAAGGTCGAATTGGCTAAGGTTCTGATTGACGCGGGAGCGGAAATCAATTGTCCTCTTTGTGCCGCTGGAAGCATTGGTAATGTCGAAGTTGCCGCCGCTCTGCTGGACGCCGGCGCATTAATCAATGGCACTGGCGGCTGGTCACCATTGGAAGAGGCGCTGTACTGGGGTAACGATGGGGTTATCGAGCTGCTGCTCGAGCGCGGCGCGTCCGTGCATAATCTGCGCATAGCTTCCGGGTTAGGTCGAGTTGATTTGATCGAGGGCTTCTTTAACAGCGACGGGGATCTCAAGCCCGAGGCCGGTATAATCGACTGGCCATTTGGAGACCCGCTAACCTCAAATCTGGCTAAGCCGATCAAGGAGGAGCTGCAGGCGAAGATTGACGGGTGGTCCAACGATTCTCGGGATCTCATCAACAACGCTTTCGTCTACGCTTGCATGCACAATCGCCTGGAGGCAGCGAAGCTGTTATTGCAGAAAGGTGCCGATATCGATGCCATACCGCCCGGCTTTGATTATTCCGGTACGGGCCTTCACTACGCAGCGCTCCGCGGCCACCGAACAATGGTCGAGCTCCTGCTCGAACATGGCGCCAACCCAAACGTCAAAGATCCCAAAGTCAACAATTCACCCGCCGGCTGGGCCGCCTATGGGGGTCACAAGGGTCTCAGCGACTATCTTGAGCAGATTGCGAAAGCACAGAGTTCCTAGATCACTTCTCATATTCGAACCGGGCCACGTCAGACTCGCCCAGTATCACAGTGTCTCCCTGACTGAGCAGAGTCTCTGTCACTCGTTGCGATTTCGGATCGTTGACGAATGTTCCATTACGAGAGTTCTGATCGGTAATGATGACCCGTCCGTCTTTCACCCCAATCCAAACATGGCGTTTGGAGATCCGAGGATCTGTAATCACGATTTGAGAAAGTGTCGAGTCGCGACCAATACAGGATCCGTCTGGTGTGATGTCAAACTTTTGTCCTGCCAGTAGCCCTGAGACAAACTTTATTGAGCCGAAACTGATAGGAGCGGTATCGCCCTCTGGGATAATGGCTACGGTCTTAGAAAGGTCAAGGGTGGCTGATCTGTCATCGCCTCCCATGGCTGGATGAGGGGCAAGTGGCGGAGCGCTGGGTCTGCTCGGGGCGGGCGGAGCGGAATAGGAAGGCGATGGCGTGGGCCGGTGCAGTTCCGGTTTAGACGCGCTCCCACGCGCTCCTCCTCCCGTCGGAGCCGGGGACATGTCCGCACGCGCGTGCGATTTAGACTGCGTCTTGCCCCTTTCGCGCATGAGTAAGAAGGCGACGATGGCAATCACTATGACGGCGACGATGATGAAGAGAAACACCAGGACGCCGCCTATTATCCAACTTGTTGGCACGCCAGATTTATCCTTTCCTTCGGAGATCTTTTGCTGGCTGTCCTGGGCCAGGCTACTTACTTCCGAATGTTCCGGAAAAAGCCGCTTGACCTCCTCGAACTTCGGAATTGCTTTCGAGTAATTTTCAGCCCAGTAGAGCTCCAGCCCTTCGCGATAGGCCTTGTCGGCCGTCCCTAATTCATTTGCTACGCCGGCTGCCTTAACAAACTCCAACACGGTACTAGAGGGAACCGCGAAAGCAAAGCCCGAGACTTCCTGATCGTTGACTCGATCACCGCCGAACGTCAGCAAGCCCGCTACTTCCATCTTGTCCGTCATCACCGGCCCGCCCGAGTTGCCGTGGGTCGCAGGTGCGCTGACCTGAAGTACAGGGGCGCCACTAGCGGATCTCTTTTGTGCCGAGATCTTGCCGTCGGTGATCGAGGCCTCAAGCGTGGATTTCGAATCCAGGATTCCTGAATTGAATGTGTCAGCAGCTCCCGGGTAGCCAAGGACCGTAACGTGGTCTTGCAGTTTCATAGCTTCTGAATTTCCCAGCAGCAGGACGGGCGCGTTTTTGACTTCAATCTTGATGATTGCCACGTCCTTACCCTGGCCAACTGGGGCGCCGTATTGCTTTTCTTCAAATTCGTAGACACTGCCGTCCGGGATAATGACGTGGTGGTACGCCTTCATTTCCGTTAGCCGCGAATAGTTCCTGATAAAGACTACGTTCTCGCGCGTAAGAGCATTGGGGTTGACGTTGTAATCGCGAGTCACCTGTTGCAGGAGCTGTTGGAACAAAAGTTCGTGGCCTGCTTCGTCACCTTTTTGCTTGATGTTATGCGACGTGTTCACCACGTGGGCGTTGGTTACAATGTAGCCGCTTGAGTTGATGAAAAAGCCCGAGCCCAGGCCGATATAGGAAACGGTGTAATTCTTTGGCTGCCGTCTGGGAGGAGCAAAGTAAAACGTTCCGGCAACTCCATCGATAATACGAACCACAGATGGCTTGCTGAACATGGCCAGGCGCTCACCGTCCGAGACTGCACTGGCCACGAAGCTACTGTGTGTAGGCAGCAAAGCGGCCAGGAACAGCATGACTACCGCGATGAAGAAAAGTCTGCGCATGAACAAAGCTCCTTGGGGATTGCTGAAATTAGTTGTCAATTGAATTCGACTTCCGGCCTGGAGCCTGGAAAACAATCAAATATCGATCGTGAAATGTAGTAATGAAGACTGCAGCGAGTTGAACCGTATCGGCTAAACTACACGGCTTCACGCCGGGGCAAAAGTAAAACTGAGTAGAGTGCTTCTAGTCGAATTTCAGGGGAAAGTCAATAGACTTGCCTCCGGAGACCCTGCCTCGGGAGGTAGTGTCATATTCTGTAATAGAGTGCTCAGGCCGCATCGCGGACGACTGAAAGTAGTCCAGCACCTGAGAGGCTTTACAACTCAACCTTGAACTAACCATTCAAGGTGAGGAAATTTACAGGTTGGGAAGGTGGGCAAGCGCAGCGCGCCCCCGCTCCAGCGCAGCGCCATCTCTTTGGTTTTCTTCAAGCTACAACGGACTGATTC
>JACDCK010000227.1 GCA_013817595.1 Pyrinomonadaceae bacterium
AGCCAAGACCAAGCCGGCCACTGCGGGTCCGCCTCGTCTGGTGGACTTGGTCGGAGCTATTCGCCGCGCCGCCCGTCAATCGCCCATGTCCAACCCAAGCACGCCCCCGTCGCCCGCCCCTGCCAGCCCGCCGCGCGCCGCGGCGCCGGTGCAATCGACGCGTAAGCCGCTGCAATTCAGCATGCGGACGCTGTTGATCGTGGTGACCGTAATTGCCGTGGCGTCCGCGCTGCTCTCCTATTTCGGCGCGTCGATCATCATCCTCGCAGTCGGCGTGGTGACGATGATGGTCGTTCCCGTTTGTCTGGGGACGCTCGCGCTCTATTGCCGCGGTTTCCGTCAGATGTTCTTCATTGGGGCGTTCGCAGGCGCCTTGTACCCGCACGTCTCGGGCGCGGTCGCTACGGTAAGTAGCGTCGGTCAGCTAGTCTTAATCTGCATGATTCAACTCATCGCATGTACCGCTTGCGGCTACGCCGCTCTCGCAACGCGCCGTTTCCTCGAGCGCCGCGGCTGGCATCTACCACCGAATCACGACGATTCAACGCCCCGCGCTTAGTCGAAAACTCGACGTCAATCGCACGCCAACAGCGTCGTTGCGCGACGCCGTCGCACGCATCGATGCGACGCCGCAAATGCGACCTGTACGAAAATCTCAACTAAATCCCCGCAGCCCCTTGCCCGTTTTCGCAATCCGCTTATCATTTCTTCTTCGCCCGTTACGGCGGCCTCAACTTGGGGCCGCATCCGGCCGATAACTGGCTACTCCAGGGAATGCTCGAATCTTCGAAATTTCCCCTTTGACAGCCAGCCGGGAATCCCTAAAATCGAGGATTCCCACCAACACGGCAGGGCAAGCTGGTTACCAGCAGTCCAGTTGTGGAGGGGAAGTGAGTAGGGGTCTAGAGGGCCCCGGCCAGGCGTGCGACTTAGCGGTCGCAGGGCGGCTAAGCGATCTTTGACAATTTGGTGTTTTTTCGAGCAAAGAGTGGCATCTGATATCCACTGCTAGCCATGGGGTTCGTCTCCATGGCAAAGTAGTTGGGAATATCCTTTGTCCTTAGATTCGAGATCAAGCGTTACTCAAGAGGCGATCTTTTGAGCGAGCCGGCTCGTCCGCGAGCCCGGTAAGCATGAGAGATCAACTCTTTGTAGCAGCATTTTTCGTTCGTTCAGAGAGCCGGCCCGTCCGCGGGCCCGGTCTTCGAGAGCGTTCGATAAATGTGGCCAAGCTACAAAGGGCGCATGGGGGATGTCTTGGCATCAGGAGGCGACGAAGGGCGTGGAAGTCTGCGAAAAGCTCGGGGGAGTCGACAAACAGATATTGATCCCGAGATACCCGAATTAGCGTACGATGAATTCATAGTCGTACGTGGCTAACCCAGAGAACTGAAACATCTCAGTACCTGGTGGAAGAGAAAGAAAAATCGATTTCGTCAGTAGCGGCGAGCGAAAGCGAAATAGCCCAAACCGCGGGGGTTTCCCCTGCGGGGTTGTAGGGCCCTTCACATGAGAGTCACAAAATTGCCGACTAGCAGAATGGCTTGGAAAGGCCAACCACAGAGGGTGACAGTCCCGTAAGCGAAAGACGAGCAATCTCTCGAGGGGTACCTGAGTAGGTCGGGCCACGTGGAATCCCGACTGAATCTACGGGGACCATCCCGTAAGGCTAAATACTCCCTGATGACCGATAGTGAACTCAGTATGGCGACTGAAAGATGAGAAGAACCCCTGCTAGGGGAGGAATGTGAACCTGAAACCATGCGCTTACAAGCGGTCGGAGCACTATGCCCCGTAAGGGGAATGTGTGACGGCGTGCCTTTTGCATAATGATCCGGCGAGTTACCGTCAGCGGCTTGGTTAAGGCCTTACGGGCCGAAGCCTCAGGGAAACCGAGTCTGAATAGGGCGACTATTGGTCGCTGGCGGTAGACGCGAAACCACGTGATCTACCCATGAGCAGGTTGAAGCGCAGGTTATACTGCGTGGAGGACCGAACCCACTTGGGTTGAAAACCGAGGGGATGACTTGTGGGGAGGACTGAAAGTGTAATCAAACGTGGAGATATCTCGTTCTCTCCGAAATAGCTTTAGGGCTAGCCTTGAGCCACTACGCAGTGGGGGTAGAGATACTGATTTGGTTTGGGGCCCTTCCCAGGGTACCCTGCTGAGCCAAACTCCGAATACCATTGCGACTATCTCAGGAGTCAGTCCGCGAGGGATAAGCTTCGCGGTCGAGAGGGAAACAACCCAGACTACCTGCTAAGGCCCCGAAGTCATGCTCAGTCACTAAGGAAGTTGAATTGCCGTGACAACCAGGATGTTGGCTTAGAAGCAGCCACCATTTAAAAAGTGCGTAACAGCTTACTGGTCAAGCAATTCTGCGCCGATAATGAACGGGAGTAAGCATGACGCCGAAGCAGTAGATACAGTGATTCTTCGGATGATCTGTGTGGTAGGAGAGCGCTGTACGTCAGATACAAGCCATACCGTAAGGAGTGGTGTCGGGGCGTACAGGTGATTATGCCGGAATGAGTAACGATAAGGCAGGTGAGAATCCTGCCCGCCGAAAGCCTAAGGTTTCCTGGGGAAGGTAAATCCGCCCAGGGTTAGCCGGTGCCTTAGTCGAGGCCGAAAGGCGTAGACGATGGACAGCAGGTCAACATTCCTGCGCCAGCTATGTGGACCGATGGAGGGACAACGCCCGAAAGGTGAGCGGTACGAGTAGAAATGTCCGTCACTTCACGCAAGGCGACCGGTAGGTAAATCCGCCGGTCATCAACCAAGTGTGCGGTGCGAGCGCGTTTATGTTCGCGAAGTCATCGGAAGGGCGTTCAAGAAAAGCTCCTAAGGGTTGAAGCATAACTGACCGTACTAAAACTGACACAGGTAGGCGAGACGAGTAGTCTAAGGCGCTCGGGAGAATAGTGCTTAAGGAACTCTGCAAAATGGCCCCGTAAGTTCGCGATAAGGGGTGCCCTCGGCGGTGCAAGCTGCTGGGGGCCACAGTAAATCGATTCCTCCAACTGTTTATCAAAAACACAGGTCTCTGCTAACTCGCAAGAGGATGTATAGAGACTGACGCCTGCCCGGTGTCGGTAGGTTAAGGGAGCAGGTTAGCAATGTTTACATTGCGAAGCTCGCGACCGAAGCCCCGATAAACGGCGGCCGTAACTATGACGGTCCTAAGGTAGCGAAGTTCCTTGTCGGGTAAGTTCCGACGTGCATGAAAGGCGTAATGAGAGGAAGACTGTCTCAAGCACTAACCCGGTGAAATTGTAGTCGTGGTGAAGATGCCACGTTCCCGCAGCTAGACGGAAAGACCCCGTGAACCTTGACTGTAGGCTGATATTGGGCTCGTGTATTGACTGTGTAGGATAGGTGGGAGGCTATGAACCCTGGGCGCAAGCTTGGGGGGAGCCATTGGTGAAATACCACCCTTTTAATGCATAAGTTCTAACGCTGATTCCTGTGAATCCAGGCAGCGGACAGTGTCAGTTGGGCAGTTTGACTGGGGCGGTCTCCTCCTAAAGAGTAACGGAGGAGCCCAATAGGCGACCTCAGCCTGGTTGGCAATCAGGCATCGAGCGTAAAGGTATAAGGTTGCTAAACTGCGAGACCCATGAGTCGAGCAGATGTGAAAGCAGGGCTTAGTGATCCGGTAGTCCCGTATGGAAGGGCTATCGCTCAACAGATAAAAGGTACTCCGGGGATAACAGGCTTATCGCTCCCGAGCGTCCATAGCGGCGGAGCGGTTTGGCACCTCGATGTCGGCTCATCACATCCTGGGGGTGGAGAAGCTCCCAAGGGTTTGGCTGTTCGCCAATGAAAGTGGTACGTGAGCTGGGTTCAGACCGTCGTGAGACAGGTCGGTCCCTATCTACTGTGGGCGCACGAAACTTGAGGAGGTTCTTCTTTAGTACGAGAGGATTTAGAAGGACGACCCTCTGGTGTTCCAGTTGTCGCGCTAGCGGCACGGCTGGGTAGCTAAGGTCGGAACGGATAAACGCTGAAGGCATCTAAGCGTGAAGCCCGCTCCAAGATTAGGTTTCGTAGGGTAATACCCGAAAGTCCCCTGGAAGACGACCAGGTAACATAGGCCGGATGTGTAAGTGCAGTAATGCATTCAGCTAACCGGTACTAACGGACGAACGCTTGGCCACATTTATCAAACGCTCTCGATCAAGCGTTGACGGCTTCAGCCGTCAACGTGAATCGAGGACAAAGGATAGGAATGTAAAATGTTTGACGTGAGATTGCAGATGTCTAACATCGTCAATCAAACATCCAACATCAAACATCCCAGAAGCCGCTCTTTGCAAGAAAACACCAGATTATCAAGCCTGTGCGGGCC
>JACDCK010000228.1 GCA_013817595.1 Pyrinomonadaceae bacterium
GGCCGTTTCACGCAAAGACGCAAGGGGGGCAAAGACGCAAAGAAACCCCTCTTGCAGCCGGGTTCATCGCTGCGACATCTCTTCTCTTTGCGCCTTTGCCCCCTTTGCGTCTTTGCGTGAGCCCGCCTTTCGTTAGCGTAAATGTTCAGAGGGCCTGAATGTGGATCACCAAGCCGTATGGTAAACTTCGCTAGCATTTAATGAGTGATCTACCCCCAAAGCCGAATGTTGAAAAGCAAAAACTGGCCCGCCGCCGGCGAGTCTTATTGTGGACGCTCGGCGTCACAGTGCTCCTGCTGCTCGCGGTTATCATCTCGCAACAGTTGTGGCTGTGGACCGTGGTCCCACCCGACACCGCATCAGATACACTCCTCCTATATGCGCTATCCACACTTAACTTCGTAGCATTTGTCGTCTTCTCTTTTATTTTTGTTCGCAACCTCCTGAAACTGCGCCGAGAGCGGCGAGAGTTGCAGCTCGGCTCTAAGATAAAGACCCGTCTCCTGATTTACTTCATTGCCATCAGCTTCCTGCCGATCATCGCGATGGCCGTGTTCTCATATCTTTTCTTGAATCGCTCATTGGAGAAATGGTTCAGCAAGTTGCCAGAGGAGGTAGTGAAGGAAGCGCGCGAGGTCCAACGAGAAGCAGTCGACGCGCAGTACCGCAGCTTCAGCGAGACCGCGGCATTGCTGGGAGTCGTCTTAAGCAAGCAGTCTGATGAAGAGCGGCAGGAGACGCTAAATCAGATGGTTACCAGAGGACAGCTTTCCGCTGCTGAGATCGTCGATTCCGATGGAAAGAGCATCGCGCAAAGCCGGGTTAGTAATTCGGGTGAGAATAGGGAATTAGAAACACTGATCTACCAGGCGCGTCAATCAAAAGGGGATGTGGGGCGGAGTCTGGTAGATGGCGAGGGATTTGACGTCATCACCGTATCTTTATCTAACAATCAAAAATTGATCCTGGCAACAGCACGGAGAGTTGATACTACCCTGAGCGATACGATATCCGGCTCGGAGAGCGAGTACCAAAAACTCGTCAAGAGGCAGCGCAAAGTCCGTTTGCTGGGGCTCTCCACGCTGGGCTTGATGACCCTGATGCTTCTCTTCGTGTCGAGCTGGGTGGCAATCTACCTGGCGCGTGGGATTGCTACGCCAATCAAGGCTCTGGCCGAAGCCTCTAACGACATTGCTCGGGGCAATCTCTCGCATCGGGTGGTTGCCGGCGCCGAAGACGAACTCGCCTTGCTGGCCCATTCGTTTAATCAGATGACAGCGCAGCTCGAAGAGAATCGGCGCCGCATCGAGGCTGGTTCTGACGAGCTTCGAGACAAGAACCTGGCGCTTGAAGAGCGGCGAAATTACATTGAGACGGTTCTTGAATCGCTCTCGACCGGAGTGGTTTCCCTCGACGGCAATGATCGGGTAACGACGATCAATGCCGCCGCGGCCCGGATGCTCCGTTTGAGTGACCTTCCTGGCGGCCAGAACAAACTTGAAGAATTGATCGGCGCCGAGGATGCAGTTGTTCTGGATCGGCTGCTGCGACGCGCGCGTCGAACTGGACAAGCCACGGAGCAGACCCAGCTCACTGGCTCCCTCGCAAAAGAGACTGGACCACTTCCCGTCGCATTGGCAGCCACAGCCTTGCGCGGCGTTCCGCGAGAGGGGCGGGGAGTTGTTCTTGTAATAGAGGATCTGTCTGAGCTTCTGGCAGCGCAGAGGGCCGCAGCGTGGAGCGAAGTCGCAAGACGAATGGCCCATGAAATCAAAAACCCTTTGACCCCGATTCAACTGTCCGCGGAACGCATCGCCAAAAGTTACCGACGTGTTGACGCCAATGGCAATCAAAATGGCTCAAACGGTAAAGGGGAAGCAGCCGCGGATGATCTCAGTATCTCCGCGGTCATCGACGAATGCACTGAAACGATCACGCGTGAAGTTTCCGGTCTGAAGGCTATGGTTGACGAGTTCTCGCGCTTCGCACGTCTGCCGCTGGCCCGCCTGGAACCCGCGGACTTAAATGAGGTGGTTCGTCACGCGGTTGCCTTGTATGAAGATCGCCTTGAGGGTGTACAGATCGATACGAACCTGGATCCAACGATGCCGTCCGCGATGTTGGACACGGAACAGTTGCGACGGGTCTTCGTGAATCTAATTGACAATGCACTCGGCGCCCTGGCAGACATGGAAGGCGAGCGGAGAATCACAATAGCCACGACCAATGACACCGCGCGCAGTCTGTTGATTGCGGAAGTGATAGACACGGGACACGGGATCCGGTCCGGAGACTTCAAGAGGCTCTTTCAACCTTATTTTTCGACACGCGGCACTGGAACTGGCCTGGGTCTCGCAATCGTGCAGCGGATCGTCCTGGAGCACCGCGGCAGAATCCGAGCCGAAGCGAATCATCCGCGCGGCGCAAGGTTTGTTATCGAATTGCCCGGCTGAAAAAGCAGGAGGCAGACGGCAGGAGCAGGAGGCAGGGGTCGATCGTTTTCCATTTTTTCTTTTGTCATTTCCTCGACGCGTAGCGGCGGCATGAATTTAGCCCCGTCTTTCAAGGCCGGGAGCAAATCTCGGAAGATATTCCGTCGCGTCAGCGACGACTGACTGATCATTCAATCGTCGCTAACGCGACGAGAGGGTTTGATGTTGTAACGCCCGGCCTTAAAAGACCGGGCTAAATTCATGCCGCCGCTACGCGTCGAGGAAATGGAAAGTGCTCCGCTCCTGCCTCCTATCTTTTAAATGTCTGAATCAATTCTCATCGTGGACGACGAGCGCGGCATTCGCGACACATTGCGCGGGGTTATGGGCGACGAGGGATTCGTCGTCGACGCGGTTGCGAGTGGTGAAGAGTGCCTGAAAGTGCTGGAGCGGCGGACCTATGACTGCATCCTGCTGGATGTGTGGCTACCAGGCATTGATGGTCTCGAAACTCTGCAGCAGTTGCGCGCCACCGGCTCCGACTCCGCCGTCGTAATTATTTCCGGGCATGGCAATGTAGAGACGGCCGTACGCGCCACAAAGCTCGGCGCGTTTGATTTCGTCGAGAAACCTCTCTCCATAGAAAAGACGGTGCTCACCGTGCGCAATGCATTGCGCCAGCGTCAACTCGAATTGATGAACGCCGAAATGGCTGCCGAGCTGGCGAAAGAGTACCGAATGGTGGGCCACTCCGTAGCCATGCGCGCGCTTCGCAAACAGATTTCGGTGGTTGCTCCGACAGACGGCCGCGTTTTGATTTACGGTGAGTCAGGCACCGGGAAAGAGCTGGTGGCGCGGGCAATTCATGCCCAATCGCGAAGAGCCGCGGCGCCCTTCGTGGAGGTCAACTCGGCCGCGATACCAGAGGAGTTGATCGAGTCCGAACTCTTTGGACATGTAAAAGGTGCATTCACGGGTGCAACTGCCGCCAAGAAAGGCAAGTTTGAGTTGGCTGATGGCGCGACTTTGTTTCTTGATGAAGTTGGAGACATGAGCCCGAACGTGCAAGCGAAGGTCTTGCGAGTGCTTGAGGAACAACGCTTTGAGCCCGTAGGCAGCGGAACGGCGATCAACGCCGATGTGCGGGTGATTGCCGCGACCAATAAGCGGCTGGACCTAGAAATGGAACATGGAAAATTCAGAACTGATCTTTTTTATCGTCTCAATGTAATTCCTTTTGAGTTGCCGCCGTTGCGCGAGCGTCCTGAAGACATTCCCTTGCTGACGGAATACTTCAACCAAAACTTTTCAGTTCCCTATGGTAAGACGCCGAAACAGTTTGCCCAGGAAGCGATTGAAGAGCTGCAGAACTACTCCTGGCCGGGTAACGTTCGCGAGCTGAGAAACACCATCGAGCGGGTTGTGATCATGCATCCCGGCGTAAAAGTTACGGCGAGCGATTTGCCCGCACGCGGGAAAGAGGAAGCGCCGGTGGCTTCCTTCAGATTTCCTTCATTCAAGGAGGCGACCGACGCTTACCACCGTGAGTTCATTCAGCGGAAGCTGGAAGAGACGGAAGGAAACGTGTCGCGCGCGGCCGAACTGATGGGCGTAGATCGGAGTCATCTCTACCGCCGCATGCGCGCTTTGGGTATCCACAATCGCGGCGAACGCATTGGTGCTTCGTAATTAGGGCGGTACCTGTCAGAACCGGGAGCGGTAGCGACTTTGTGAAAACCAAAAAGGGCCTTAGTTAATTTGCAGGTGAGGAAGGGGGTAAAGCGGAGCGCGGTCCCGCTCAAGCTGCTCGAACACTCAACCTTGAACTGCCATTTCAAGCTCAGCAAATTTACAGGTTGGGAAGGTGGGCAAAGCGGAGCGCGCCCCCGCTCCAGCGC
>JACDCK010000229.1 GCA_013817595.1 Pyrinomonadaceae bacterium
CGCGATGACCACGCGCCGCCACAGGCGCTGGTCGACAGGGCGACGCACCCCAGCGTCAGGATCAGGGCGCGCCGGACTTTTCTTGTTTTCATCGCAGTTATCATTATTAATGACACTCTTATGGGCGACGACTCAAACGTGCTGAGTTGATTTTGTCGCCCAGCGGCGCGCCGTTATTGATGATCGTGAAAACCATGTCCACCACGTCGTCCTGGGACGGGCAAAGTCCTTCACGCTCCGCCCGCCCGTGTGTCCTTTTTTCCGTCTCGCGTCGTTAGCGCGGGGCACGGGGCAAGAGAGTTACAGGCGCAATCTGGTATCCCGCTTGTTGACACCATTCGGATTCGGCATGACTTGAGGCGCGACGAACGGGAACGTGTTACCGAACACAAAGTCGTTGCGGTCGACAAAGTCGCCTAAAGGCTGTCCGTTGTTGATCAGCGTGAAAGTCGCATCACCAACGTCGTCCTGCAAGCGCCGCCCGCCCATGTTCGCAGGCCCCCCGGACGCATTGTTGCCTCCACCGGGACCTGTGTTCGGAACTGTAAGGTTGAGTCGCAGAATGTCGCCCCTTACCTGAATCATGTTCAGGAGTACTGCGATGTTTGCATTGTTGGTGCCGAAGTTGCGCAGGGATTGAATAATGTCTTCCCTAAACCTGCCGTTCGCATCATCAACCGTCGGAGCGCCGTTGTACTCGTCTTTGCGCGCAGGCGGGATGAGTCCGTTGTTGACGAGCGGAACGCCTTCGCGGTCCGCGGTTACCCAGGGACCTGACCCGACGACCTGACCGTTGGTTTGGACGGTTTGGAAGCGCTGACGCTGCGTCACACCGTTCAAGCCGAGTTCGTTGCCGGTACCGCGCAGCATCGACGCTGGGACGCTGAGGGCGATACACAGAGTATTGAAGCCCGCATAAGTGTCGCGACCCGGACCCTGATCCAGACCTTGATTTCGGGCTTGAGCCGGAAGTTGACCTTGAATTTGATGATCCGCATCGGGACTTGATCCATCAGCGGCATTGAAACCGGCGCGATTCCTAAATATCTCGCGATTAGGATTACCCGGATTGCGAACTGATGACAACACGAAGCGATTCGCGGCGGTGTTGTCGAGGAAGAACGGATCATCCGGGTCGCCGGAGTAGAAGCTGACTCCGCTCTCGGCATCGGTCGTCACCGTTAACGGGGGCGGCTCAATATCGCCCACATCATCGCCCTGACTCGGAATGGGCACCACCGCGTGGAAACTGCGTCCCGTGGGAAGCAGGATGGTCGCCATCTGTCCCGGTTCTACTTCGCGACCGACGTACCTGTCGAAGCGAACATCGATGAAGCGATCCGGCGCGGCATCGCCGGTGTTCTCGATCTCAAACCGATACCGGAGGTTGTGATCGAAGATGGCTTGACCGATGATCTCTGACGAGATCAAGAACGGGTTTATTGTCATGATCAAGACGACTTTCGAGTTGTCGTTCGGATCGAGGAAGAAATACATATCGTTGATGTCCGAGGCGTGGTCGTTGGCTAGTTGCGGTCCGTCGATGTGATCGGAGGCGTTGATGCTTGTCGGGGGCGTCAACTGGAGCGCCAGGGCCACCGTTAAAGCAAGAGCGGCGAGCGCGATCTTTTTACTTCTTGAGCGAATCATGCTTCTTCTCCTTATCCTTGTCCTTAGAGTGATGGGCCAATACGGTCTATCAACGGTTAATCGCGTGATCGGGCTGGCAAAATTGCTTTGTGGCGTCACCGCCTTCTACCCGGCGCGGATGTGCTGGGTCAGCAGATTCTTTTTACCGCACCGGATTTACAGCCTTCCGCCTACGGCTTATCATTGCAGCTCAATGCAAAACTGATTGCAAACACTATGGTTCTCCTTTCTTATTCTCCTCCTCAATCTCGAATTTCTTTGGCGCTCGCGTGGCCTCGTCCGCACGCCCGCAATTGACCAAACCCACGTTTCGGCGGAATCGCCAAGGCGGATTTCACTCCGGAATTGCCCGTCTGCCAGCTGTAGAGACAGATCTGATATGATCCATTCGCAAGTCAGCGCTCAGACGAGAGAACGCCGCTCGGCGGCAGGGGGCTTTATAGTTAAATTGCAACAGGGGAAGGTCGAGTTAGTATAGTGGAATTACGTAAAGTCGGAATAAAGGGTATGTAAAGATACGGTAAAGATTATCGGAGATTCTGCTTGCCAATAAAGTAAAGCGCGCAACTAGTGGCAGGACGGCGAGACCCGGATGGTCAAACCAGAGCCGGACCGTAACGAATCTCCCCCACTTTGCGCTCGGTCACATCAAGGGTCGTGCCCTGAAATCCGACTAAGTTTCCGGCGGCATCCTTGATCGCCAACGCATGTTCCGAAATCCAGGTTCGACTCCCGTCGCGACGATACACCTGCGACTCGAACCCGCGCACAACCTCGTGCGCACGAATTTGATCGATAAACTCAGCGCGCCGCTGGCGCTCGACGTAAAATCCGTGGCTCAGATCCACCGTTTTCTCGATCAACTTTGCGGAACACTCATAGCCGAACATTTGAGCTAGCATCGGATTCGCGGCAACGTAGCGCCCGCCAAGCGTAGTTTCATACATGCCGGTCACAGCGGCTTCAAAAAGACGCCGGTAGTTGTCTTCCGTCTGGAGTACTCTTTCGCCCGAGCTTTCTCCTTCATCGGCGAACTGATAGCCAAGTCCTCTGGCGGTCAAGATGTAGCGGGGCTTGGCAGGGTTGGCCTCGATCTTGCGCCGGAGATTTCCGATGTGCACATCAATGACGCGATCAACGACCGATTCGCCGTTCGGATACAAGCGCTTCAACAAGTCTTCGCGCAAAAGGATGCGTCCGGCTGCCCTCATGAGTGCATGCAGCAGCTTGTACTCAAAGGAAGTGAGAGAAACGGCCTGACTGAGCAAAGTTACTCTGCGCTTATCAATATCTAGAGTAAGTTCGCGATGCGACAACACGCGATTGGCTCTTAACAAGTCAGGTCTAGTCCGTCGCAGGATTGCTTTCACTCTGGCGACGAGTTCTCCGGCGCTGCAAGGCTTCACCACGTAGTCATCTGCTCCCAGCGTTAAGCCCATGATCCGCTCAGCGGCCGCGTCCCTCGTCGTGAGAATCAGAATCGGGACAGCGGACGTGCGCCTCAGTTCCCGACAAACTTCCCAACCATCTATCACGGGCAAAACGACATTTAGAATGACAAAAAGAGGATTGCGTTCGTGTGCCGTTGAATCGCCTCTTCGCCATCATACGCGCCTATCGTCTTGAACCCTTCCCGCTCAAGGGCGACGGACGCAAGATATGAGTCCTTCTTGTCGCTCTCCACAATCAGAATAGGCTCGAGCCTCAAAGTGGCTCGCTGCGTCGCGTCGTTTGCGTAACCGAATTCATTTTCCATACGTCTGAACGACTTAAGCCAAAGTCCCACGAGAAATTTCGGTCTACTGGAAACCTAGCTGAGCTTTCCTCCTAAGCTGTACCATCTGATCTACGAATTACTCAAACAAAAGGCATTATCCTAAACGTTAGCGAACCAACGAAAAAATCTTAGGTTAGCCTCGCTTACGTCAGGAGCATTGTTTTTGATATACGAGTGAAGCATGAATATAGGATTCAACGAGCATCCGCGTTACCGGTTCAGATGTTTTGTAAGCGCTTCGACGTTGACGCCCAGCGGGCAATTGCGCCCGTATCGCACCAGTCCTCGACGACGGAACGCACCCATGGTTACGGTGACATGGGGACGACTCATCGCCGCCATCTTTGCTAATTCGTCGTGGCTCACCGAGAGTTGAATCGGAATCACCGGATAGACGCAAGGCGTGAACCTAATCAACAGTCCGGCGATGAAAGCCGCCGGGTAGGCCAGACCCGAACTGGCCGACAGATACTGTTGTAGATCAGGAGCAATGCTTTGCATGACTGTTAAGAAACCTACTTAGAAAAGAAGAGCGGAAGCGCGCTTCAGCCGCACCTGCGAGCCGCTTGCGACTGTCCCCTTTCAGCGCGCCCCGCGCTCGTACGCCGAACCGCCCCGAATCCGGCGATGCCCGAGAAGGCTTAGCCTTGCTTCTTCATCGACATCGAACTCGCTTTGGCGACCGCATCGTCAAAGGCGCGCACGTAGGCGTCGCGGTCGTAGTTGTGTGTTGTCTTGAAAAGAATCTTGTTCTTCTTTCCGAGGACGATCACTGTTGAAGTGTTCTTCTTGTTCGCTTCGAAAAACTTACCAATGCCCAAAGCGCGAGCGGTCTTGGCTGCCTCAGCCGTCTTCTCATCAGTGGTCACATCGAGTATGACAAAGTTG
>JACDCK010000230.1 GCA_013817595.1 Pyrinomonadaceae bacterium
CCTTTGGCAGGTGAACGATTGCTATCTCTCAGTTAAGCTGCGAAATCGTCTGGTCGCTTTTGCAGGAGCTTTTGCAGACTACGCTCCGTTCTAATCAAGCCCGGTAGGTCGGGGGTATCCTGCCATGAGCGATGGAAGGTATCTTGAATGAGCTAGTGAAGCGACTTCTGGGTTTCCGTGATAATGGCGGCAACTAGCTTCTGAACTAGCGCAGCCTTGCTCTGTTCGTCAACGACTGTGCCTTCGACTGTCTGCGTGGTTACGGGTTCATCGTTACGTATCAGGTTTAGCTTGACGGTTACCTTGTCACCGGCGAGAGTGTATGAGCCGACCGGTATGAAAGCGTCCCTCATCTCGCTCGCATCAACGAAGACCAACGAGGGCTCGCTACTGCCACGCGTGTTCACGTAACTTGCTTCGAGCAAGGCCCGCTGGAAAAGGGGCAGCAGCCTTAAATTGTCATAACCTAACTCTTTGTTCTGCAGTGATGGGCGTAGGATCAAGGGATTAGGGCTCGGTAGTCTGAACAGCTCCTGCTCAGCCGCCGTGTAGAGGCCGATATCGAAAGGACTGCCGATGTCCGGTCTGAGAGAACGAGGCTGTTGTATCGCGCCGATATTCTGCGCCAGCTGCGGCACGCGATCCTGCGCGTAGTCGAACAATTGGCCCACATCGGCATATCCGCCGTCATGCAACTTCGCCCCTTTCAACGCCTGAAGCAAAGAATAGGTAAGCAGACCCTGGCGGTAAGTTGTTGTCTCGTAGCTCACCTTGTCAGCGGCGCTGCCCATCAAGACAAAAAAACCGGTGCGGTCTTTTAACCGCTCCAGCGCGCGTATCTGATCCGACGGCACGTCTTTCCTGGTTTTCAAACTCTCGGCAGCCGCCCCGGCAGCGCAAGTGTCCAACACCAGAGCCTTCTTCGAGGCGGGAATCTCTTTGATCCACTGTACCAGTTCCTCGCTCGAAACCGTCGTCGCGGTGCGAATCTTTTCCTCCGCAAGAGCGGAGTTATCTGTTGTGTAAGCTTCCTGGATCAGGTAGAGATATGAGTCGCCGCCCTGCTGCTTGAGCGCGACCCCATGGCCAGAAAGATAAACCACTAAAATGTCATTCTGCTTTGCCTTAGCGGCAAACTCGCCGAACACTTTCCGGAAGTTCTCCTTCGATGGCGACAGCTCACTTGCGTCTGGAACGGTGAAGAGCGTTTTGTTTTCGGTTTTGTCGCCGACAAGCAAGCGTATGTGGACTTTGTCCCGGCCGAGAAATTTCGCTGCGCCAATTTCCAATGCCCGCGCAAAATCTACCCCATCCTTTGCCGAGTAGCGGAGATTCAAGTTGTCATCAACGTACTTAGACACTCCACCAATGATGGCGTAAAGCTCAGTTGGTTCTGTGAGGGTCTTTCCTTCACCGACGAAGATTAACTTAACTCCACGCGCGCTGTTTTTGCTGCTCAGGGAACCGGCGGCGTTGCGGGCAATGACTTCCACCTTGTTCTCTTCGCCCGGCAAGAGCTGCTTGACGGTAGACAGATCGATTGTCAGGATTGCTTCTTTCGCTTGCGGGTCAAATCCCTCGGGACGAGCATCGGCAATGATCTCGGTGCCGTTCACGAGAACCTGTGCTGGACCAATGCCGCCGCCGCGATTCCGCAGCTTCACGATGAAAGTTTTCTGACCCGGTTTCAGTTGTTGGTATTCTGCTTCGGGAAACAGTTGCTGGGCGGTGAAGAGTTCTACCTTCGGCAGCGGGTCGCCCGCCACCGCCTTTTGCAGCAGCCTCGGCACGTAATACAGATCCTTCATCTGGTCAAGCGTGACCACCTCCATGCCGACGACATAATGCATCAACTTTCGGCCGCCCGGCGAAGCATCAAACAAACCATTGGGCGTGACGACTGCCCAATCATTTTCGTCCAAGGCAATAAGACTAGATAATTCCTCGCCTGCACGGTCCCAAAGTCTAATTCTAGCGCCCGCGCTGCCACTGGCGAGTGTGTTGCCGTCCGTGCTGAATGCTACTGAATACACCTCCCACTGCCCACCCTGCGTGCGCTGCTCTTGCCCGCTGGCCACATCCCACAATTTGATGGTCTTGTCATCGCTGCCGCTCGCTAGGCTCTGGGCGTCTGGGCTGAACGCGACTGAATAGATACCCCGAGAATGGCCAATGAGGGTGCGCAGTTCTTGCCCGCTGGCCACCTCCCACAGCTTGATGGTCTTGTCCCAGCTGGCACTGGCGAGCGTCTGGCCATCCGCACTGAACGCTACCGAAGTTACCCTATCGGAATGGGCGGCGAGCGTGCGCAACTCTCGGCCTGTGGCCGCCTCCCACAGCTTGATGGTCTTGTCCCAGCTGGCACTGGCGAGCATCTTGCCGTCTGGGCTGAAGGACACTGAGCGGACCATATCAGAATGCCCACTGAGCCTGCGCAGTTCCTGTCCGCTGGTCACCTCCCACAATTTAATAGTCTTGTCATCGCTCCCACTGGCGAGCTTCTTGCCATCAGGACTGAAGGACACTGATCGGACGATATTAGAATGCCCACTAAGCGTGCGCAGTACTTGTCCGCTGGGCCCATTCCATAATTTGACCGTCTTGTCGTAGCTGCCACTGGCCAGCATCTTGCCGTCCGGGCTGAACGCCACTGAAGTGACATAACCCGAATGCCCTTTGAGTGTGCGCAGCTCTCGCCCGCTGACCAGCTCCCATAATTTAATGGTGTTGTCCCAGTCACCACTCGCGAGCGTCTTGTCGCCCGGGCTGAACACAACGGAAGTGACAAAACTCGAATGCCCGGCCAACGCACGCAGCTCTTGCCCACTGGCTACCTGCCACAACTTAGCGGTCTCGTCCCAGCTACCACTGGCGAGCGTCTTGCCGTCCGAGCTGAACGTTACTGATCGAACGATACTAGAATGCCCCGTGAGCGTGAGCACTTCTCGTCCGCTGGCCACTTCCCACAACTTAATGGTCTCGTCCCAGCTACCACTGGCGAGCCGCTTTCCGTCTGGGCTGAACGCTACTGAACTGACATAACCCGAATGGCCCGTGAGTGTGCGCAGCTCTTGCGCGCTGGCCACCTCCCACAATTTGATCGTCTTGTCGTAGCTGCCACTAGCAAGCAAATTACCGTCCGCGCTGAATGCCACTGATCTGACGACATCAGAATGCCCCGTGAGTGTGCGCAGGTCTTGGCCGCCGGTTATATCCCACAATTTGATGCTCGTGTCATCGCTGCCGCTCGCTAGCGTCTTGCCGTCTGCGCTGAACGCAACTGAATAGACACCACGAGAATGTCCAGCCAAGGTGCGCAGCTCTTGCCCGCTGGCTCCCTCCCACAATTTGATGGTTTTATCATCGCTGCCACTCGCGAGCGTTTTGCTGTCCGCACTGAACGCTACTGCGTTGACATAATTTGAATGTCCTGTGAGCGTCTTCAGCTCTTGCCCGCTGGCCACGTCCCACAATTTGATGGTCTTGTCCCAGCTGCCACTCGCGAGTGTGTTGCCGTCCGGGCTGAACGCTACAGCAGTGACGAAACTCGAATGCCCCGTTAGCGTGCGCAGCTCTTGCCCGCTGGCCACCTCCCAGAACTTGATGATGTTGTCCCAGCCACCACTGGCGAGCGTCTTGCCGTTCGGGCTGAACGCCACCGAACTGACACCCCGAGAATGACCCGTCTGAACAACTAGTCGTGTTTGCTCAACCGATTGGCCACGGCCATCGGCCAACGGTACGAGTAGCAACAGCCACACGATTGAGAGCCGGATCCGTCCGCGCAAGAGGTTTTTCTCTTCCTCGTGGCAATTCCGCGCTTTAAGACAATTTGTCATCTACCACCGATAGGTACCAGTTGGTCTAGCCTTCCCTAGCGAATAACAGGAGGAGGCGGAGGAGGCGGAGGCCTTGAGATCACAAGGTTGATCGCCGTTCCAACGGGAACGGTTCGATTAGGCAGTGGGTCTTGCTCAATCACTATATTAGGCCTTACGCGGGCAACCCTGCCGTATTCAACAGTTCTATAGCTAACCCTGCCCAGTCTGAGACGTACCTGCCCTATATAACTTCTAGCCTGGTCTTCTGTCATCCCCCGCAGCTCAGGCACCGGCACCCCGGAAGGTTCTGTTCTCTCCGATCTGGAAAAAACCAGATCCACTGACGTGCCTGGGCGGACCATCTCGCCCGGCTTTGGACTTTGGTCAACCACTGTTCCGGAAGGTCGGTGACTGTCAATTTCAATGACACGACCGCGAGTTAGTTTTCCGAAAAACCTGGGCAACTGTCGAAAGGCCTCTTCTCTGG
>JACDCK010000231.1 GCA_013817595.1 Pyrinomonadaceae bacterium
GGTCAAAAGTGCCGGGAGCTACCTTCCGGAACCGACTGTTACGATTGAGAGAGACGGCGACGCTGATCGTAGGATTCTCGCCTGTAAAGCGAAACCCACCCTCCAGCAGCCGGTTGTAGAGTTCGTTGACGTGGAGGGGTCCTCCCTCTTCGCGCAGGAGCAGGGTGACAGCCTGAGGGATAGTGCGGTCCATAAAGCGGTCGCTCAAAGCCTCGATATCCGTGCGCACGGCCGGAATCTGCTGGCGCCTGGTATCCAAGTTAACGGCGCCGCGACTATGAGGCGACGAATGGTCCATCGCTGTTTCGAGTTCAGCATCTGAGGGCAGACCGGCGGCAAGATTACTCGAGGCAAGCACGGAAGACAGCAAACGATATATGGCCGCCTCAGACTGGCTGGCCAGTGTATCCATCTCGGCGAGTTCCGTCCGAACTGCATACGCTTCCGCTTCCAGCTCCCGCAGCCTCGCGGCAAGATGCATGCGCGCAGCTCGCGATTGCCGCAAGTTTTGCTCTAAACGAGAAAGCAGGTTTTCGTTGGGCCGGTCCATCGAAGGGATGTTAAAGCGATTTCAGAAATTGCACAATGCTTTTGCGGAAGGATAGCTAACTCTGTCAGAAGGGGGAGCGGTAGCGACCCAGTCTCAACTAGGAGAATACACCCGGTCGCTACCGCACGCGGTTCTGACCGGAGCTGACCTGGTCGGTCGCCGATTAGAGGATTACCGCTCGCGCTCGAGGACATAAGTGGGAATTGACCTGAGTGCTTCGCAGTACTCGGAGTCAGGCAGGATATCCAGCGAAGCTCGTGCGGCTTCCGCAAAGCCGTCAGCCCGTGCCCGCGCTTCTTCGAGCCCTCCCACACGCTCAACAGCATGGAGCAAGTTGCTACGTGAGACCGTGCTGTAGTTGCCTTCCCTGATCACCGTCTCAACCATCTCGGGACCGGAACTATCCCTTTCAAGCAAATAAATGAGTGGCAGAGTAACTTTGCCGGCGATTAGATCAACACCTGAGGCCTTACCCAGAGCGTCATCGCTGGCAGTAAAGTCGAGCAGGTCATCCACGAGCTGAAAGGCCGTGCCCAGATTTAAACCATAATCGGCCAGTGCCTGGCGTTGCCTTTCCCCCGCGCCGCCGAGCATAGCCCCCACTTCGCAACAGGCACTAAAAAGGTAAGCAGTCTTCCGCCGCAACACATCGAGATACTGCGACTCTGAAACATCTGTTCGGCCCAGGTGGTTCAGCTGCAACAATTCGCCCTCTGTCATCTTGCGCGTAACCGCGGTCAGGATGTCCAGAATGGGAAGCGATCTTTCGGCAAGACTCGTTTCAAAGGCAGACATGTAAAGCCAGTCGCCCATCAGCACCGCGGTTTGATTGCCGTAGAGCGCATTTACGGTAAGACGGTCCCGGCGTGTGTCAGCATCGTCGATAATGTCGTCGTGGACCAGCGTGGCAGTGTGCAGGAACTCCATCACTGTAGCCATGCGAATAGAATTATAACGAGATCCTTCGCCACCCACGGCATAATTCGAGAGAATTGTGAGTGCGGGACGCACGCGCTTGCCACCAGAAGCGCGCAGGTAGTCGCCGAGGAACGCGATGACTTGAACATTAGACTGCGCCTGCCGCTCAAACTCTACTTCAACCTGCCCAAGCTCGGAAGCGATTAGACTAAAGATACGCTTTGCCGCAAGCTTGACATCGTCGAGTGCAAGTGTTTCGCTGGCCGTCTGCATTTCTGACTACCTAGTGTCTAAGGCGCTTCCCCTCTGACAACTTAAATTTACGTCTCGCCGGAATGCTAAGACTCAGTTCGAGCGATAATTCGTGAACTGCATATCGATGCCAAAATCTTTTCCCTTTAGTTTGGCGATTATGTCCTGAAGCGTGTCGCGATCCTTTCCGGAAACGCGAACTACATCCGCCTGGATCGACGCCTGGACCCTTGCCTTGGAGTCTTTAATAAACTTAACGACTTCTTTGGCCTTGTCTTGAGGAATACCCTGCTGAATTTCTGCCAATTGCCTTACTGTGCCGCCCGCCGCTGGTTCCATCGCCCCATAAGTCAAGGCTTTGAGGGGGACGCCGCGGCGGACCAGCTTCTGCTGGAGAATGTCATTCATGTTTCGCAGCTTTGTTTCATCTTCAGCGGTAAGCACTAAGGCGTCCTTCTCCAGCACCACATTGGCGGCACTGCCTTTGAAGTCAAATCTCTGCCGCACCTCTTTAACAGTTTGATGGATTGCGTTCGTAACTTCTGCGCGATCCACTTGCGAGACGATGTCGAATGAATTCTGCTGGGCCATGCTTAAGGTTCCGGAATATGATTTGGGAATTATTTATGACCGAGGATAGCATCAAAAGACCGGCATGTGAAACTTGTCTCTTGGTCGTTTGTAGGCTTGGTTTCAGTCAATGCGAGAGCCTATTGCCAGCCGTGCTGGCTGGCCGCTCGCCCGAGAACCCGGGTCGCGGCTGCATCGGGAGCTGTCAGGCCCGACTCAAATCAAGTTTGAAAAGGCCGGCAAAATTCTCTGCCGTAATTCGTCCCATCTCTTCCAAGGAAACTTCCCGAAGCTCCGCCAAACATCTCCCCACTTCCACCACATACGCCGGCTCATTTCTCTTCCCGCGATACGGCACTGGTGACAAATACGGACAATCAGTCTCAATCAACAACCGACCCAACGGGACTTCAGTCGCAACACCTCTGAGGTCGTCCGCGTTCTTAAAAGTGACGATGCCAGAGAAAGATATGAACATCCCCAAGTCTTCTTCACAGGCTTTTCGTGAGGGCTTTGTGCGTGGGTATGACCAGGGCTATCGCCAGTACGTCGGTAATGGGAATGGCCGCTACGGCAATGGCCGCTATGAAAATGATGACTATGGAAACGGCCGCTACGGAAACGGTAGCTACAACAACAACGCTGAACTGAACAGGGGTTACCAGCAGGGTATAGAGACCGGTGCAAGCGATGGCCAGCGCGGCCAGAGCTACGACCCGCAGCGTTCACGCCACTATCGGAACGCCTCGACGCAGGCCTTTCGGGAAGGCTTCGTGCGCGGCTATGACCAGGGCTATCGACAATACTCCAACGGTAGTAACCGAAACAGCAATGGCGGGGGCATCGCGGATATTCTCGGCAGTATCCTCGGCCGACCGTAACGGTTTCTGACAACTTCAGTGCTTTGGTCACTGACGCTAGTAACTGAGAGTGCTGCGATGCAAGTCGCGGCATTTTCTTTGTTTGCAAACCGTCAGCGACATTGCGCACAACGGATTTCCATTTTCCATTCGTCGGTTTCCATTTATTATCACCCTCGTGCCATTCACAAAGCGACAAAGAATCGCCTTCATTCTCGTGCTCGCCGCCGGTCTGTTACCCCCCGGCTTGTTTCTTCTCACACACCACTGCCCTGCTTCAGGTATTGCCTTCACCAAAGAGCGGCGCGACCTTCATCGTCTGAAGAACCGCACCACGCTGCCGCAAGCGTCAGACTTCGACGAGCGCGTCGCACTCTCGAGCCTGTTACAACCCGGAGACGACAGCGCGCGCTGGTCTTCATCGCGCGCCGCCAGAATTGAGGGATATGTAGTGTCCGTCGCTTCGGCCCGCACCGAATTAGCAAACTGTTACTATGGCCGCGACACACACATTCACATCGCCTCCCAGCCGGATGCTCCGCCGCGCGAGCACGTGGTCTTGGAAACAACTCCACGAATGGAGGACTGGGCGAGAACCCAGGGCTGGGATTGGTCTGAAGAAACGCTAGAACGACAGTTGCTGGGCCGCCTGGTTCGCTTTGAGGGGTGGCTACTCTTCGACTCCAGCCACGCAAGGGAATCAGAAAACATCGCGCCGGGAACGCCGCTCAACTGGCGCGCCACTGCGTGGGAAATACATCCGGTTACCAAGATTGAGGTGATCAGGTGAACCGAGAACGGCGACGAAACTGAATCCAAAGCGGTAACAAGCCACCGGCTTCATCTAGTTGCCGCATCCCAGACATGGACCGCGATTCAAAGCTCTACCTCTTTCCAAAACGCACCGGCAACAGCATCGACACCTGAGTTCGGTACTTCCGGTAGCTATCACCATAGAACTCCATCAGATCACTTTCTTCGAATTGGATCGCCAACACGATGTATGCCGTGCAGACTGCGGCAAAAAACAGATGACCCAGTGTCATGCGCGGCGTGCTCCAGAACGCGACGATGAATCCCAGGTAGAGCGGATGTCGGACTACCTTATAGAGTACCGGCGTCTTAAAAGGCGTCGGCTCGTCTGGTAGAC
>JACDCK010000232.1 GCA_013817595.1 Pyrinomonadaceae bacterium
GGTTCAGTTCACCCGCGGACATTACCATGTTCCTCAGCCTCTCAATCATCTCCACCATCGAAATCTCTTCGCGTTCGATCTCCAGCAGCACCTCGTCTTTATGTCGCCCCAAAATCTCCTGAAACACTTTCAGTAGATCGAAGACACCAACAACAACTTCCGGGTTGTTCTTATCAGTCTCCAATTCAGCGCGCTTGAATACTGCCCGCTCGACTGTTGCTCGCGACCAGAGCATCTGCGCCGCCGCTTTGTATTTTTGATACTCCAACAACTGATCAACCAACTCATTGCGCGGATCCGCTTCCTCTTCTGCCGGTGCGAACGGATCGCGAGGCAGGAGCATCTTGGTCTTAAGCTCGATCAACGTCGCGGCCATGACTAAGAAATCCCCCGCCACGGCCATGTCCAGATTCTGCATAAGGTGCAAATAGCGTAAGTATTCATCAGTGATGCGAGCAACTGGAATGTCGTAAATGCTAACCTGCTCCTGTCGAATCAGGTGCAGCAGCAAGTCCAGCGGGCCCTCGAATTCACCCATGACAATTTTAAGATCGTCACTGTGACGATCGGCAACAAGCTCCGGCGTTGAACCCGCGACGTTTAAGGTTGCGGGCAGGTTTACGTCTTCGCCGGCTGCCGGCTCAATTGATTCGGGCGTTTCGTCCATCGATTGGTTACTAATCACTAACACACGCTCCCACAATTCCCATCGCCGCGTAGACGTTGGCGAGCGTAGTGCCGGCAATTTGCCTTGCTTTCTCCCGACCTTGGCCCAGAGTGCGATTCAACTGTTCAGCCCCGATTCCCTTCACTCGCTCCTGAAAGAGCCGCAGAAACTCAACCGTAACATCAGCTAGATCCTGCTTCAACTGGGCGTAGCCCTTGCCATTAAAATGGGCCTCAATCTCATCAGTAGGTTGACCGGTTAGCAGTTGGTAGATAGTCAACAGGTTCGTGATCGCCGGACGCGAGTCGTCGAATCTAATATCGGTTCCAGAGTCTGTCACGGCGCGTTTGAACTTTCGGCTGATGGCGTCAGGGTCATCGAGCAGCATTACACACCCGTTCGGATCGTCGTCAGACTTGGACATCTTCTTCTTGGGGTCCGAGAGCGACATAATGCGGGCGCCAACTTTCGGAATGTAGGCCTCAGGCACGCGAAACATCTCGCCGTAATCCCGGTTGAATCGTATTGCGAGATCACGTGTGAGTTCAAGATGCTGCTTCTGATCTTCACCTACGGGTACAAGCTCTGTCTGGTAAAGCAGGATGTCGGAGGCCATCAGGACCGGATAGTCAAACAAGCCGGCAGTGACATTCTCACCTTGCTTTCGCGACTTGTCCTTAAATTGCGTCATTCGCTCAAGCTCGGAGATGCGGGCCACGCAGTTGAGAATCCAGGTCAACTCAGCGTGTTGAGGAACATCAGACTGAACGAAGATCGTTGAGATTTCCGGATCGATCCCAACGGCCAGATAAATGCGCGCCAGTTCCCGGGTCTTCTCGGCGAGCAGTTTCGGATCTTGTGGGATAGTGATGGCGTGGAGATTGACAATGCAAAAGAAGCTTTCGTACTCGTGTTGGAGTGTTACCCAATTGCGCAGTGCGCCTAGATAGTTGCCGAGATGGACGTTGCCGGTGGGCTGAGCGCCGCTAAAGATTCTCTTGGCCATGCTTTCTTAGTTGCCGAAGTCTGATGATGCCGACGTCCAAGTCAACGAATTCCTAGAAACAACAGGTATTCCACGAAGTACATCACCGGTCTCATGATCGCGCTAAAAAAGCCCACGTAGATCAAGACCATCAGAATAATAAAGCCAAACTGTTCCATAAAGGCCAACATCGGACGCATACTCTCGGGAAGGAAGGTCTCCAAAATCTTGCTACCATCCAGCGGCGGAAAAGGCAGCAGGTTAAAGATGGCAAGCGATATGTTCATGATGAGAAAATACTCAAGAAGTAAGGTAATCGGCTCTCTCAGCGATTCAGGGATCGAAGCAAAACCTCCCGTCATCAAGAGCACCTTGATAATGATGAAAGCGCAGATGGCGATAAAGAGATTAGCCATAATGCCCGCCGCGGAAACCATGACGTTTGCTAAGTCCTTGTTACGCCAACGAAGAGGATTGACCGGTGTCGGCTTGCCCCAACCGATGAGCGGAATTCTCGCTGCTGGCCCGCCGAGGTTTCCCAGGATGAATCCAACTATGGGAATCAGCAGCGTGCCAATCGGGTCTATGTGGGCCGCCGGATTCAGCGTGATGCGCCCTAGCAGACGAGCCGTCTCATCACCAAACCTGTTTGACATCCAGGCATGTGCTGCTTCGTGAGCCGAGATCGCAAACAGCAGCACGATCATGTAGATCAGCAGTTGGGGTATCAGTTCTGAGGTCACGTAGTCCTAGTCACCGGAAGATATAAGAAGCCGTCAAGTTAGCACCCCCCTACTTGGCTGTCAAAAAGGTGCTCCTCAAGGTACTGCCTCAGTACTCTCCTCAATCTATCGCGCGCCGATAACCGCCCAGTCTATGCACTCATAGGCTGCCCTTTATTCCCAAGGGCAAGCTGTAGACTGAGTCGTTAGAGGCTACAACCATGTCGCCACTTGAACTAAATACCAGTCCCACCAGATTCATTCCAGCGACAAACAATTCCGCATCGCCGTCTGGCGATATACGCACGATTCCCCGGCGCCCTTTAAGCGAAGCGGCGAGATAAAGATTGCCCGCGTCGTCGAAAGCGAGTCCCTGAGGCCGCCCCAGACCTTTATAGAAAACCCCGACCTCGCCAAACTGATCGATGCGATATACCGAATCGAAACTGGTTACCGTCGGTCCGGTCACATAGAGCGCATTCTCGGGACCGAAAGCGAGGTGGTAGGCGGACACTGATGGCTCAAGCTGGACCCACGCCTTCTCTTCGCCGATGCCGTTGACCTTGTAGATTGTGCCGGTGCGATCGCCTACATACATCGTTCCGGCGCTATCGAAAGCCATTCCAGTCGCAATTCCAAGATTTCTGACAAAGGCCACCGCTTCCCTAAACGCGTTGACGCGGTACACGGTGCCATCCACCCGACTGGTGACGAACATCTGTCCGTCCTTATCAAATGCGATCGCCGTGGGGTTGGTGATGTCACCGGAGAATTCGCTGACTTCGCCATTTGGTTCGATACGAAACAGCGATACCGGCAATTGCTCGCCGCGCGAGCCGGAACGCGTTACGAAGAGCGCTCCCTCATCGGGATCAAAGGCGGGATTAGTCACCGGATGAAGGTCTTCCGCAATTCTTTTGCCGACCACCAACGTCGCCGGCGCTCTTCGCTTACCCGGGCTTTCCAGAACTACCTCCACGGGTCCACTCTGTTTGAGCTCAGGCACGAGAGACACGACGCGGTGCGGACCGAGCGCAACGATGTGAGCCCGCTCGGTCCCAAACCAAACCGCACACTTGGCGGGTTCGCTGGTGTCGAGGTTGTCACACTCTATGGTGACTTCGCCGCCCGCAATTCCTGACTTGGGAGATATCCTGATAGTTGGTCCTGGTTTACTCATAACAACCAAAGCTGCCGCTTAGTGGGTCCGCGGCATAATCCACTTCAACCACCACCTGATAAAGACATTAAAACGAAAAGCTTTTCATGATACGACGCCGAAACAGGCATGTCTAACGCTCCCCACCGCGCCGGTTCCTTGCTACCCAAGCGATAGGTGCTAGTTCAGTTTTGAGTTCAAGGCGCTTGCTTCATAACAAGCTGTAGCTTGTCCGCACCGCTAAGCCGCAACCTAGAGGTTGAGATCTGAACTTCTGGACTCAAAATGAACCAGTACCGCCCAATAGACCTATGCTTGCATCTCTCCGCGCTATGGTATAATCGCCCCCGCTATAGCGGCTCCCGTGCGGTCTCGATAACTTTTGTTAACGAGTGTTTTCCAGAAGCGTGAAGTTCGCAAACCACCAATGGTAATGCTCAAGCGAATAAGCGAAGCGACATCGCAGAGCGACATCAAAGAAGATTTACCGGCGTCCGAAATCCACCGCTCGCACAAATCCCACTGTAACTTCAGCTCTCCGAGATTTCCGACTACATTTTGCCGTTCAAGGAGCGTCGTTCGCATTGGGTCTGATATTTGTTGTCCAAGCCAAGGGGAGGAGCAATTTCGATTAGTAGCGTATTAGGAAACACCCTGGGTTTAAAGCCCAATCAGCTGCGCCGCATAGAGAAACTCTACACGCGGCGTATCCCGCCTAACCAGATTCTGACCTCCGAATTTG
>JACDCK010000233.1 GCA_013817595.1 Pyrinomonadaceae bacterium
ATTGGGAAATTTTGGACCGTGGCTTCGGAGTAGTTGAGGGCCACCCCGTCAGTTTTTTTCCTTGCGCAGAATCCCTGGGAGTCGTACTGCCAAATAATTCCCCTGGCGTACACTCGCTTTGGATTCCGGCTTTCCCGCTAAAAATTCCCCTGGTTCTGAAGCCCGGTAGCGCCGAGCCGTGGACTCCCTACAGAATTGTGCAAGCGCTAATTAAAGCGGGTGCACCTAAAGAAGCGTTCAGTTTCTATCCTGCGGATCACGCGGCCGCTGGAGAGATCCTGCGCAGTTGTGGACGGGGAATGATGTTTGGAGATGCGTCTGCGATCGATGTGTGGGAGGGTGACTCCCGCGTGGAGATTCACGGCCCGGGTTACAGCAAAGTTATTCTGGGCGAAGATTGCGTCGATGAATGGGAGAAGCATCTGGATGTGATGGTCGCGTCGATTGTTGAAAATGGCGGGCGTTCCTGCGTTAATGCATCAGCCGTTTGGACTCCCGCGCACGCCGAAGAGATCAGCGAGGCGCTGGCAGAACGGCTGGCGAAAATCTTTCCGCGAGCTGCTGAGGACGAAGCGGCACAACTAGCCCCTTTCGCAGATCCCCATGTCGCTTCACGTATCTCACAAATCATCGATCAAGGATTGGCAGAGCCAGGTGCTCGCGACATCACCTCCGCTCACCGCAAGGACGAGCGATTGGTGAGCTGGAACGCTTGCTCGTATCTGCTCCCGACCATAGTTTACTGTGAGGACCCGGCTCATCCGCTGGCCAACAAGGAATTCCTGTTCCCGTTTTCCAGCGTCGTGAACGTCCCACAAAATCGGCTTACGGAAACACTAGGAGCCAGCCTGGTGGTCACGGCAATTACTCGAGACCCGGAACTCGTTCGGCGACTAGTCTCCTCACCAAATGTCGATCGCCTGAACGTTGGTCCGGTACCTACAAACCAGGTGAGCTGGGATCAGCCGCACGAGGGCAATCTCTTCGAACATCTGTACGCGCGACGGGCTTTCCAGCGCGCGGTCTCTTTCTGAAAACTTGCAGTGAAGATTCTTTATTTAACAGGTGGAGCAGGTCAGATGTATTGCGGGAGTTGTCTGCGCGACAACGCCCTTGCAGCGGAGCTGCTTTCTCGCGGCCACGATGTCACCCTAATTCCAGTCTACACTCCCACGCTTACGGATGAACCGAATGTGAGCCAGGAAAAAGTTTTCTTCGGTGGTATCAGCGTCTATCTCCAACAATACTTGCCACTGTTTCGCAAGTCGCCTCGGTGGCTCGACCGACTCTGGGATTCGAAGGCCATCCTGCATCTGGCATCGCGGCGTTCTATTTCAACGAGTCCGAAGATGCTGGGTGAGCTGACCGTCTCGATGCTGAGGGGCGAAGACGGATTTCAACATAAGGAGATCGCAAAACTCACGGACTGGATCAAGCACGAGCCGGCGCCAGATCTTGTGAGCCTGCCCTACTCGCTACTGCTCGGGTTGGCAAAACCGATCAAAGATGCGTTAAACCGGCCCATCTGCTGTACGCTGCAGGGCGAAGATCTTTTTCTTGAAGGACTTGAGGAGAAGTACAAAAGCGAATCTCTTAGCCTCATCAGGGCGAATATCAAGCACGTCGATGCTTTTATTTCCGTGAGCGAATATTACGCCGAGTTTATTCCGGAATATCTGAATATCCCCCCGGAAAAGATCCGGATTGTGCCGCTTGGCATCAACCTGGAGGGGTATGAAAAAAGGAAACGTGAGTCATCGCAGCCGTTCACGGTGGGATTTTTCGCACGGGTCGCGCCGGAAAAAGGCTTGCATGTTCTCGCCGAGGCTTACCGACACTTGCGCGCGGACGGGCGCATTCCTGAAGGACGGCTGGAAGTGGCGGGATACATGGCACCGGAACATAAGAGTTACCTGAGCGAGATTGAACAAGCCATGAAAGACACGGGGCTGGGCGCGGAGTTTAAATACCACGGTGTGCTGGATCGCGAGGAGAAGATTTCGTTCCTACGAAAACTCGACGTGCTCTCCGTGCCGGCAACGTACAACGAACCAAAAGGAATCTTTCTGCTTGAGGCAATGGCTTGCGGTGTGCCGGTGGTGCAGCCGAGACGAGGGGCGTTTACTGAGATCGTTGAGAAGACGGGCGGCGGTTTGCTGGTCAAGCCCGACAGTTTAGAGAGTTTAGCCAAGGGAATCCTAGAGATTTATCAAGAACCAGCGCTTGGCGAGAAGCTTGGTGTGAGCGGATTTGAGAACGTGCGCCGCCATTTCAGCGTGGCGCGCATGGCCGACCGCGCGGTTGAAGTCTATAAGGATTTAACTGGCCGCGGATTTGCGCGGATGAACGCGGATCAGGACGAACAGCGAGCACAAAAGACCGTCGCCATCTAGCCGAAACATTGACCCATGCCATTGGCTTCTTGTGTCAACCGGCACTGGTTCCACTTTGATTCAAGAAGTTCAGAGTTCAACCTTTAGGTTGCGGCTAACGGCGCGGGACAAGCTAAAGCTTGAACTTTAAACTACCTGCGCCTTTCGACGTTCTGCTTGTCTGTTTCTGATCCGCGTGTATCCGCGTTAATCCGCGGCTAGTTTCTCTCGGAGGTTTCGTGCTGAAGGTTGAGAATGTCTCCAAAGAGTATCCAACTCCTCGGGGGCCCCTCAAGATAGTTTCCGCGATCTCACTCTCGCTATTGCGTGGCGACGCATTGTCGATCATGGGCCCCTCCGGCAGCGGCAAGAGTACGCTGCTTTATATGATTGGCGCGCTGGAGCCACCCACGAGCGGCACAGTCACTTTCAACGGTCAGAATCCCTTTCAACTGAAGGAGAAGGAACTGGCTGCATTCCGCAATCGTGAGATTGGCTTCGTCTTTCAGGACCACTGCCTCTTGCCCCAGTGTTCTGTGATCGAAAATGTTCTGACTCCGACGCTTGTATCGAAAGACGGTCACGATAGCGAACGGGCCCGGCTGTTGTTGACTGAGGTAGGATTGAAAGACCGCCTCGAGCACCGCCCGGCAGAACTTTCGGGAGGCGAGAAGCAGCGTGTGGCGCTGGCTCGCGCGCTGGTTATGAAACCGCAACTCCTTTTGTGTGACGAACCAACCGGCAACCTCGATCACCAGGCGGCGGAAGTGGTCGCTTCCCTACTCCTTGCGCTACATCAGCAACAGGAAACAATTCTGGTTGTAGTGACTCACAACGCCGAGCTGGCAGCCAGATTTCCCCTCCGCTACGAGTTAACCGGTCAACAACTCCGGAAACTCTGATGACAACCGCGCAGCTCCTACAGCGGAACCTTACCTATTTTTGGCGTACTAATCTGGCCGTAATCGCTGGTGTAGCGATTGCAGTGGCGGTGCTCGCGGGAGCGTTGCTCGTGGGCGATTCCGTGCGCGGCAGTTTGCGTGATCTGTTCCTACAGCGACTGGGAAACACGGACCATGTAGTCACCTCGGCTGGTTTCTTCCGTGAACAACTTGCCGCGGACATTCAGAATCACGAGGAGTTTGCCCGTGGGGGATTCGCTGCTACTGCTCCGCTCATTGCTCTTGAAGGATCAATTACTGATGAGGCGAGTGGGAGGCTCGGCACCGGCATTCGCGTGTATGGAGTCGATGAGAGGTTCTGGGCATTCCATGGGCAGCAGAATCGGGCGCCGCTGAATCGCGAGATTTTGGTCAGCGACGGTTTGGCTCGGGAGTTGGGCAGCAGCGCGGGCGATTCTTTGTTACTCCGCGTGCAGAAGCCTTCGGAGATTCCGGCCGAATCCCTGCACAGCAAGAAAGAAGACCTCGGCCGTACGTTGCGCTTAACGATGCGGGAGTCGCTTTCGTCCGCAGCGCTGGGAGAGTTTTCCGTGCAGCCTCAGCAAAGCGCGACGCGGGCGGTCTTTGTTTCGCTGAAATTGCTGCAGAAGGATTTGGAACAGGAGGGCAGCTCGAATCTGATCCTGATTGGCGAAGCGTCACGCACACCAACTACCTCAGACAAGAGCGCGTTGCTCCAGAGGATTCTCAGGGACAAAACTTCTCTTAAGGATTATGGCCTCACGTTGCGTACGTTGGATGAGGGGGGAAGTATATCGCTTGAGCACGACAGCAAACTCGTTAACGACTCGCTGGCAGAAACCGCACGCCAGACCGCGGGCCGGTTATCGATGCGAGTCACTCCGGTGCTTTCTTACCTTGCAAACAGCATAGCTTCCGGTGAGCGTTCGATTCCGTACTCGCTAGTGACCGCGCTGGATGAGGAG
>JACDCK010000042.1 GCA_013817595.1 Pyrinomonadaceae bacterium
CAATGCACCAGCGCGAAGCGAGCAGGCAGTCGAGCTTACGCGCGCTAGTAAGCGAGCAGTTAAAGCGCTTGATAGAAAACCTAGCACTGCCCGTCCCCGAACTCAGCAAACTAACGCTGGGGTAGGGGGTTTTTTGTAAGCACACATTAAAATCTTGCCAGAAAAACAAGAAGTTGACGGTTTGTTACACGAAGAGCCACGAAAACAAAACATAAAGGCAATGAGAGACACTATTCTGCAGGTAGATTCGAATCCTTACTATTTACTATTCACGATTAACGATTAACGATTGACGATTCACGAACCTTATGTTCATCGGAGCCATAGGATGTGAACCACTGCAGCTCGCGAGAGTTCATCTTGATAACTCGCGCTCGCTCGAGGTGTATCGCCGGCACGGCGGCTATGAGGCACTCAGTAAAGTGTTGACCTCGATGTCGCCCGACGATGTAATCAACGAGGTCAAGAAGTCCGCCTTGCGCGGTCGCGGTGGCGCGGGTTTTCCTACCGGGATGAAGTGGAGCTTCGTCCCCAAGGATTCGCCGAAGCCGAAGTACGTAGTCTGCAACGCTGATGAGTCCGAGCCCGGGACATTTAAAGACCGCTACCTGATGGAACGCGATCCTCACATGCTCATCGAAGGCATGCTGATCGCCGCTTACGCACTGGGTGCGAAGATCAATTACATCTACACGCGTGGCGAGTATAAATACCTGATCGACATCATGGATCGCGCGCTGGAGGAAGCCCGCGCGGCAGGCTTTTTGGGTCGAAACATTCTCGACTCACATTTCTCCAGCGAAATCTATACCCACACGGGCGCCGGCGCTTATATTTGCGGTGAGGAGACGGCGCTGCTTAGCTCGCTGGAAGGAATGCGCGGTCATCCGCGTATGAAGCCTCCCTTCCCGGCCGTGTCTGGTCTCTACGCCTGCCCGACAGTTGTTAATAATGTCGAAACGCTCACTGCAGTTCCCGACATTATCAAAATGGGGGGCGCGGCTTATCAGAAACTGGGCACCGAGAAGAGTGGCGGAACCAAACTCTGGTCGGTCTCCGGTCATGTCAATCGTCCCGGAGTATACGAGTTGCCCATGGGCTACGACGACATGGAAAAGTTCATCATGGAGGACTGCGGGGGAATCCGCGACGCGAAAAAGCTAAAGGCCGTCATTCCCGGAGGTTCCTCCGTGTACATCATGCGCGCGGAAGACATTATTGGTCGCGATGTGCGGATGGATTACGAAGGACTCGTGACTGGCGGTTCAATGGTCGGTTCGGGCGGCTTCATCGTTATGGACGAGACCGTGGACATCTTCGAATCAACCAAGAACCTGACGGAATTCTACCAGCATGAATCCTGTGGCTGGTGCACGCCCTGCCGCGAAGGTACAGACTGGCTGGTGAAGGTTTTCAAGCGCATTGAAAAAGGCGAGGGCCGGCCGGAAGACGCCCAGTTGATGCTGGATCTTTGCGACAACATCGAAGGAAAATCGTTCTGCCCGCTCGGGGATGCGGCGGCCTGGCCGATTCAGTCGGCGATTAAGAGGTTTCCGGAGGATTTTAGGAGGCACCTCTTGGCAAAAGATGCCGAGCAGAAACAGCCAGCTACGGTTTAGGGAATAGCCTTGCCCGCCCTGTCAGCGCCCCGAAAAAGCGGCTGGCGCTCATGATGGTAGTGCTTATGACAGAAAACGAATGCCAGCGACTTAAGCGTATACAGAGAGCCATCGCGGAGCAGCAAAGAAAACTTGCAGCCAATACTCTCGAAGCCTCAAAGCGCTTTGCGTCTGTTCAGAAAGCTAACGGGGATTTGCTGATCGCGGTCAAGAAGGGAATTGCCGAAAGGGACAGCAGGCAACACCCGCCTCTAAATGAAATATAGCGCTATTTTAGTTTTCAAAAGTAACTGTGAAGCAGTTATGCATGTTGACCGGTTCACGAATGAAAAAGCGCGCTTTGAGTTCCTGATCTTTCGTGTGATTTCGTGGATCGCTTCCGGTCGGCAAAAACTCGATCTACGAAATCACACGAAGCCGCACGAAAAACGAAGTAAGGTTATTAGCGCGGACAAACTTAACGATTGATGAGTTCGTTAAAGCACTTTAAAGCCAAATGGAAATAGCCACTGACATAATCAAAGTCACGGTTAACGGTAGGGATTTCCAGGTGTCGAAGGGCGCCCGGCTGATCGACGTCTGTCGCGAAAAGGGATTCGATATTCCCTCGTTCTGCTACTACGCCGACCTGGCGCTGCAAGCATCCTGTCGCATGTGTCTGGTGCGCATTGAGAAGATGCCCAAGCTGCAAACGTCGTGCACGATCATCTGCACCGACGGGATGGTAGTTACAACGCAGAGCGAAGAGATTGAGAAGGCCCAGCGCGGAATGATGGAATTTCTCCTGGCCAATCACCCGCTTGACTGCCCCGTGTGCGATCGCGGCGGCGAGTGTGAGTTGCAGGAAATGGCGTTCAGTTGGGGTGATCTGGAAGAGCGATTCACTGAGCGGAAGAATTACTATCCTGAGAAGTATCTCTCGCCGATCGTGGCTAATGATCCGCAGCGCTGCATTCTTTGTAAGCGTTGCACGCGGGTCTGCGATGAGTGGATGGGCGAAGATGCCATCGAAGCCGGTGGCCGTGGGGCAAATACGGTCATTGGTACTTACGGCGGCTGGCTGGACTGCTCCCAGTGTGGTAACTGCATTGAAGTTTGTCCGACCGGAACGCTGCTGGACGCCACTTACCGACACCAGGCGCGTCCCTGGGAACTCACCCAGACGATTTCAACCTGCACCTATTGCTCGGATGGTTGCCAGATGTCGCTTGGTTCGCGGGGTGGCGAGCTAATGCGCATTGTGGCGCGCGATCGTTATGTCAATGGATTTAATGGCGAGTTTCTCTGCATCAAGGGGCGGTTTGGTCACTCCTTCGTGAACCACGAGGAGCGCATTCGCACCCCATTAATCCGCTACAAGAAAGGTGGCAAGCTGATTCCCGCTACTTGGGACGAGGCGATTCGCCACGTTGCTCAACAGCTGGATGCCACCGCCGATGCGCATGGCCCTAACTCTATTGGAGTTGTCGGCAGTCCGCGGATTACCAACGAGTCTAATTACGTCCTCTATAAGTTTGCCAGCGAGTTAGTGGGTACTGAAAACTTCACAGCCACTGAGGCATTCAACCTAAAATCATTTTTCGACAACCTCGGCGGGCCGCTGGCAACGCACAATGACATCCGTCATGCCGGCACGATCCTACTAATTGGCGGCGAGCCCGAGGAACTGCAACCGCTAACAGCCAAGCAGGTCAGGCAGGCGGTCCGCAACGGCGGCGCGAAGTTAGTGGTAATCAATAGCGTTCGTATCCGCCTCACCGAACAAGCGTCGCGATTTATTCACATCCGACCCGGAAGTTTGGATGCCGCAGCGCTTGCCCTGCAGATGCCGTCCCGGGATGCACTGGCTGCCCGCAAGATGGGGGTCGAAGAGGGTGACCTGGCAACGCTGCGACAGTCGCTCACCGAGTCGCAAGGTGACCTGGTGATCATGTTCAGTGCGGAACTCGGCGCGGAGGCGCAAGCTGTGGTTGCGCAACTTCCATACGCTCTGGCAGGCGAAGGCCGGCGGGTACTCTTGCATCCGCTGCCGCTCTTTAACAATAGCGTCGGCGCTCACGATATGCACATCATGGACGGGGCGCTGAGCGCTACTCAAATGCTCGACGCAGCAGGTGAAGACATTCGCGCACTTTACATGGCGGGAAGTTTCCTGAAAGAACAGCTGCGTGGCCGGGAAGGGGCACTCGGCAAGCTCGATTTCCTGGTTGTTCAGGAACTCTTTGGGACCAACACTACCGCTTTCGCAGACGTCGTCCTTCCCGCAGCATCGTTTGCCGAGGTAGATGGAACTTTTACCAACAACGACGGGTTTGTTCAACGAGTGCGCCGATCGATTCCTCCCGTGCATAGTTCAAAGCCCGACTGGATGATCACCGCACACATCGCGAATGAACTCGGCGTTGATTTTGGATTTCAAACGTCAGCCAGTGCTGTCTTTCGCGAGATTGCTGAACGCGTCTCGGCTTACTCGGAGCTTCGCTATCCATTGCTCAAGGACGAGGCACATCCCCTCCAGGCAAAACACCCCATTGCCGAGCGCCGAGACCTATCCGCGACAGTGAACACTCTGGCCGCGTTCGTCGAGGCTTTGCCCGAAACTGCGGAGAAAACTCTGGTGACGCCTAGAGTGGGTCACGAACTGTTTAAGATTGGAGCGCTGACTGGAAAAACGCCTCAATTTCATCTGCTGGCTGCGGGCAATCCGCGGCCAGAGACTGTAAGTATTTCGCCCCTTTATCAGATTACGATTGACGATAGCTTGCGGGCGACGGCGTTGGCCTCAGGAGACTGATGCCATTGCCGATTGCCGATTACCAATTTCTAATATTGGTGCAGTTTCAAAATCGGTCGATGAAGCTTTGTAGTGCCACGTCATTACGGAACCGCGAGCGGTAGCGACCGGATGCTGAATTCAACCCGCATCTTGGACTAGATTTGGCATCACGAAAACACGAGCAGAGTTGGGTGTAAGGCCCGGTCTGCAACGCTCGCCGGTTCCGTAATGGAGTGACATCGTCGACGAGGGCCAAACTGCACCAGTTCTAGAAATTGGCAATCGGCAATTTGAAATAACTTGATGGACTGGAATAATCCTCTTATCCATTCGGTGCTGGTGATTGTGGCAATCACCATCGCCTTTCTCTCGATCATGCTGCTCGTGGCTGCCACAGTGCTTGCAGAGCGGCGCGTGTTGGCTTTTATTCAGGGACGCGTAGGTCCAAATCGAGTGGGTTACGGCGGAGTCCTTCAGCCTTTCGCTGACTTCATCAAGACGATGATGAAAGAAGACCTGGTTCCCGACCATTCCACCAGATTTGTTTTCATGCTGGCGCCGATGATCGCCATAATCACAGCCATCATGGCGATCGTTGTCTACCCCTTCGGTCCAACGATAACTCTTCCGTTTACCAACTGGTCCTTTCCCCTGGTGATAGCGCGCTTCGACGTTGCTTTGCTTTACGTGCTGGGCGTGACCTCAGTGGGAGTCTATGGCATCGCCCTCGCCGGCTGGTCCTCGAACAACAAATACAGTCTGATGGGCGGACTGCGATCTGCTGCGCAGATGATTTCTTATGAGCTATCACTCGGCCTCTCACTAGTGGGTGTAATCCTTATCTCAGGCACTTTAGACATTTACACCATGGTCGAGCAGCAGTCTGGTTGGTACGGGATGAACTGGAACATCATCTATCAGCCGGTGGGATTCCTCGTATATCTCATCTCGGCTATCGCGGAAACGAATCGCGTCCCGTTTGACTTGCCGGAAGCGGAGACCGAACTAGTTGCGGGATTCCATACCGAGTACAGTTCCATAAAGTTTCTGCTCTTCCTCAACGCCGAATATATAAACATGATCACGGTGTCGATGCTGGCGACAACCTTGTTTCTCGGCGGCTGGAACGTCCCTTTTGCAGAATACCTGTTTGGCCGTGGCAACCTCCTCTTCGGGTTGGTCAGTGTGTTCGGTTTTGTCGCGAAGATAGTTTTTTTCCTTTTTCTCTACATTTGGATTCGCGGAACGTTGCCGCGCTTTCGCTTCGATCAACTGATGGATTTTGGTTGGAAGGTGCTGGTGCCGGTGGCCATTCTAAACATCTTGGTGACCGCCACTGTGATGTTCTTAGGCCAGTAAATGGTAAATGGTAAATAGTGAATAGATAGCAGCTGGCTCTCTTCATTTACTTCTCTAGAAGCCGGGAAGTAGTGAATGGTAAATACACAGCAGCAGACGGCTCTCTTTAACCATTTACCATTCACTATTTACCATTTACCTCTTTAGATGATGCTAACAAGTCTTCTCTTCATACTGTTTGCAGGACTGGCGATCGGCTGCGCCATTGGCATGGTAGCGCAGCGAAACCCTCTCTATAGTGCCATTTCGCTGATTGGTGTATTGCTCTCCCTCGCCTGTCTTTACGTGATGCTGGCAGCTCCTTTTATCGCCGCCGTACAGGTGATCGTTTACGCAGGCGCGATCATGGTGCTGGTAGTGTTTGTAGTCATGTTGCTTAACGTGGAGGATGAAGAACCTCGACGCAAACGCCTGACGTTCCTGGTGCCGACAGCCATCGGCCTGGCCGCAATCCTGATCGCAGAAACCGCATTCATTCTCTATGCCGTTCAGGATTCCCCTTACACGCCTCGCCACGGGATTTCCAACGTTGGGTTGACTGCTTCGGTCGGCACGGGACTGTTCACGAAATACCTTCTGCCCTTCGAAGTCACCTCAGTGTTGCTCTTGATGGCTATTGTGGGTTCGATGTCTCTCGCGCGTCGCCGAAACACACTGTCCCCAACCGCCCGCGTGGTTCCCGGAAGCCAAGTGCTGGCGATGAGTATCGTTAATCCGCGTTCACTTGATGACACGACGGCTGTCGAGACGAATTCGACTGCGGAAGCAGCCCACCTTATGGGCGTGGAACTGCCGTCAGACCCGGAGAAGCGAGACTGAACCATTTATGGGCCCACAGCTTTCATGGTATCTGGCGCTCTCTGCCATTCTTTTCACGATTGGCGTTGTAGGCGTGATTATTCGGCGAAACGTAATCGCGATGTTCATGTGCATCGAGTTAATGCTCAATGCCGTGAACCTCACGTTCGTCGCTTTTTCGAGTTTCTTCCAAGACGTAACCGGGCAGCTCTTCGTTTTCATTGTCATGACGGTGGCGGCTGCCGAGGCGGCCGTCGGATTGGGCATCATTATCGCCAGTTTCCGCAACCGCGAATCGCTAGATGTGGACGACGCGAGTGTTATGAAGTTGTAGTTTCCGGGAGCGCAGGCGTCCCGCCTGCCGCGTACGGCGCGCTTGCTGGGAGCGCAGGCGTCCCGCCTGCAATGAGCGCGCAAGCGCGAACGGTTCATTTGTTTAGTGGAGCCGCGGCTCGTCAAGCCTGAGAGCTGATGCGACTAATGCAGGCGAGACGCCTGCGGTCCCGGCTATAGCTTGATGCACGAGAACAACCTTCTAAGTTTAATCATCTTCGCGCCGCTCGGCGGCGCGGCCATCAACTGGTTTATCGGCCGGCGGCTTCGTAATGAGAAGATCATCGGCATTATCGCCTGTTCATCTGTCGGCATCTCGACAATCATTGCTTTCTATCTGGCCTTCAATTCTAACGGCGCCCTTCGTTCCACCGAACCTATCCTTGATCATCTCTGGACCTGGATTCAGGTGGGTCGCTTCCGTGCTGACTTCGGCCTGGCACTGGATCGCCTGAGCGGCACATATGCTCTCTTTGTCACTTTCGTCGGATTTTTGATCCACGTTTTTGCTGTCGGCTACATGCATGGTGACAGCGGCTTCTATCGCTTCTTTGCCTATCTGAACCTTTTCATGTTCGCCATGCTGACGCTGATTCTGGCGGACAATTTCCTCCTCATGTTCGTGGGCTGGGAGGGAGTGGGACTCTGCTCCTATCTGCTGATTGGTTACTACACGGATCGCAAAGAGGCGGGAGACGCAGCGAAGAAGGCTTTTATTACAAACCGCGTGGGCGACTGGGGATTTGTGTTGGGACTGATGCTCGTGTTCTTCCTGACAGGTTCGATCAGCTTCTTTGCAAAACCTGAGCACGGAGTCATAAGCGCGCTGCAAGCATTCGCCGGGATGAGCGCTGACCCGTTTACCTGGAAAGCGCTGTTTGCCGGCGGCGCTACGTCGGTTGCGATACTCCTTTTCATTGGAGCGGCAGGCAAGAGCGCGCAGATTCCGCTTTACGTTTGGCTGCCTGACGCGATGGCTGGTCCCACTCCGGTTTCCGCCTTGATTCACGCGGCCACAATGGTCACCGCCGGCGTCTACATGATCGTCCGCTGTTCGGCCATTTACACACATGCGCCGACGGCGATGTTCACCGTGGCAATCATCGGCGCTGCTACCGCTATTTTTGCCGCTACCATCGGTCTCGCCCAAAACGATATTAAAAAGGTGCTCGCGTATTCGACCGTCTCTCAGCTCGGCTATATGTTTCTTGCCTGTGGAGTAGGAGCCTTCGTCGCCGCTATTTTCCACGTGATTACCCACGCCTTCTTCAAAGCACTTCTCTTCCTCGGTTCGGGTTCAGTGATTCATGGCATGCATCATGAGCAGGACATGCGACGCATGGGTGGGCTCAGAAAATACATGCCCATCACTTTTGCCACCATGTTGACGGGCTGGTTGGCAATCTCTGGAATCCCGATCTTTGCCGGCTTCTTTTCGAAAGACGAGATTCTTTGGAAGACCTGGAGTGCCGGGGAATTCAGTCTGCCCAGTCTCATCTGGAGTAAAGCGCTTTGGTTTGTCGGTGCGATTACTGCCCTGCTAACCGCGGTATACATGACGCGCATGATGGTTATGACGTTCTGGGGGTCGGAGCGCTTTCGCGAGAAAGACATCGATCACCATGAGGAAGGCGACGCAGCTCAAGCCCGCCACAACGTCCATGAGCCGCACGAATCTCCGTGGGTTATGACCGTGCCGCTTATAGTTCTCGCGGTGCTTTCCACTGTCGGTGGATTTATCGGCGTGCCTTACGCGCTTGGCTCACTATTCAGCGACCATCCCGTCAATTACATCGAGCAAACTCTTGAGCCCGTGATCAGCCACGATCCGGTAAGTGTGCCCCACGTGGAGGGCAGTCACGCCGTCGATGAAATGCAGTGGTTGTCACCGAAACCGCAGCAGCTGGACGGTCCGCCTGCGGTCCACGCGCTGGAAGGCCCGGAAGCTGCAAGCGCCGAACACGCCCATTCGCCGGAGGAGATTCGTCAGGAGCGTTTGCTGGCTCTTGTGTCGGTGCTCATTGCGGCTTTTGGCATTGGATTTGGGTGGTTAATTTTCCAGAAGCGCCCGTTGCTGCAGATGCCACGCATACTCGAGAACAAGTACTACGTCGATGAAATTTACGATGCCACGATTATCAACCCCATGGAAGGCCTTTCGCGTGAAGGTCTGTGGAAACTCTTCGACGTCGGTGTGATCGATGGTTTCCTGCACGCGCTCGGCGACGCAGTAACTGAAGGGGGACGGCTGGTTCGTCATATGCAGGGTGGATTTGTTCGCAGCTACGCCGCGATTATTTTGATCGGCGCCCTGGTTCTAATTGGCTTCTTCGCTTATTTTGGCGCTCACGCCCTGGGCCTGCCTCGCTAAAATTATGCGGCAACACTTGCTCACAATTCTGATCCTGCTTCCAGTTCTCGGCACGATGGTCGCCGTGGCTTACAGTTTTGCGCCTCGCAGGCAGGATGATCACTACAAGTGGATAGCGCTGGCTGTTACCATCCTTACCTTTGCCCTTTCGCTGCTGTTGGTGGGTGGAGTGGGCGCGGCCGAGTTCCGGTTCGAGGAGAATGTTAACTGGATTGGAGCTATCGGCGCGCGTTATCACCTGGGAGTCGACGGCATTAGTTTATGGCTGGTGCTGCTAACCACGCTGCTCATGCCGATCGCGATTTTATCGAGCTGGACGGCAATCGCCAAGCGCCAGCTTTCATATTACGTATTTCTGCTCCTGCTGGAAGGCGCAATGATTGGCGTCTTCGTTTCCCTCGATCTTCTGCTCTTCTATCTTTTCTTCGAAGCTTCGCTAGTGCCGATGTTCTTCCTGATCGGAATTTGGGGAGGCGAACGAAGAATTTACGCGGCCGTCAAGTTTTTCATCTACACCTCAGTCGGCAGTCTGCTTATGCTGGTCGGTATTATCGCGCTTTACTTCATCTACGGCACGTTTGATTACGCGGCGATACTCGCGGCCATGAGCGCGCAACCGGCGTTGCTGTCTCCGAACGCGGAGTTCTGGTTGTTTCTGGCTTTTGCGTTTGCCTTTTGCATCAAGATACCGCTCTTTCCTTTACACACCTGGCTCCCCGACGCACACACCGAAGCACCTACCGCCGGTTCCGTTATTCTCGCGGGCGTGTTGCTGAAGATGGGAACCTACGGCTTGCTGCGCTTCAACCTCGGTCTGTTTCCGAACATGTCGCGCCAGTTTGCCTGGATCATGATCACGCTGGCGGTTGTCGGGATTATTTACGGAGCGCTCGTTGCCATGGTTCAGCCGGATGTAAAAAGGCTGGTGGCGTATTCATCAGTGAGCCACATGGGCTTTGTGGTCCTCGGCCTTTTCTCTTTCACTGAATTTGGTATGCAGGGCGCGCTCTATCAGATGCTTAACCATGGAGTGTCTACCGGAGCGTTGTTTCTGTTTGTTGGCTTCATCTACGAACGTAGACACACGCGCCTGATTACCGACTTCGGCGGGCTCGCGACGCCGATGCCCTGGTTTTCCAGTCTGTTTGTCTTTGCATCGTTGTCATCGATTGGACTGCCTTTTCTTAACGGCTTTGTGGGTGAGTTTCTGATAATGCTCGGCTCGTGGACGTCAAACGCGATCCAACATTCCTGGACCGCCACGATGCTAGCTGCCACCGGAATGATCTGGGCTGCCGTCTACATGCTCTGGATGCTCCAGCGCGTGGTTTTTGGGAAAGTCACGAATCCCGCAAATGCTACGCTCCCGGATCTCAGTGCTCGCGAGATTGGGTTGCTGTTGCCTCTGCTTATCTTGATGCTGGTAATGGGCGTCTTTCCGCGGCCGTTTCTGGATCGCTCAAAGGCTAGCGTCGAAGCTGTTCGTGCTCGCGTGGCTGCGCCGCCGACCGGGGGATCTTTCGCGGGTAATAAGCCGGCAGGTGCTCAGGTTGAGCCACGTGACCTCAGTTTCAACGCGTTGGAAGGTGGACATTAGCTTAGACACGGAACACTCTCAAAGCGAATGAATTCTTTTCTAGCTTTACAATTCACGCCGCCGGACGTCAGCTTCGCGCTCATCGCGCCGGAGTTGATCATCTGTGTCGTCGGCGTGGTGGTCATGCTGGTCGATGCCTTTGCGCGACCCGATCAACGCTGGTTAACCGGTAGCATTTCACTCGCTGGTTTACTCGCCGGGGCTGCGGCGACCGTCTGGCTCTGGTTGTCATGGGGCGGTGCCAGCCAGGCCTTCAACGGCATGATTGTGCTCGATGAGCTTCGCCTCGGTTTTACTCTAGTCTTTCTTCTGGTCTCGGCATTGACGGTCCTGATCTCGATGGTCTGGGTAGAGAACGAGAAACTTCCTGCCGGTGAGTTTCATTCGCTTCTCATGTTCGCAACGGCCGGCATGATGCTGATGGCTTCGGGCGGCGACCTGGTGATCATTTTCCTGGGTCTGGAAATCCTCTCAATTGCGACTTACGTCATGGCCGGTTTTCGCCGCACCGACGTGCGCTCCAACGAATCGTCACTGAAATACTTCATCCTGGGCTCACTTTCATCCGCATTTCTGCTTTATGGCATCGCGCTCACTTATGGCGCGACCGCCACCATCAGCGGACTGCCCGGTACGACAAATGTGGCGGAAATCGCTCGCAGGCTTAATGATGCGCAGTATCCACCGCTTCTCTTCGCGGGCGCGGCCATGATGCTGGTCGGATTTGGTTTCAAGATAGCAACCGCACCTTTTCATATTTGGACGCCTGACGTTTACGAAGGGGCGCCTACTCCCGTCACGGCGTTCATGGCGGCTGGACCAAAGGCGGCTGGCTTTGCATCGTTCATGAGGGTCTTCGTATTCGGATTTCCATTCGTAGTGGCGGCCACCAACAAGACCGTCTCGGGAGAGCTTCACAGTGCGTGGGTTTCAGTACTAGTCGTTCTGGCCATCATGACCATGACCATTGGCAACGTCGCCGCGATTGCGCAGAACAACGTGAAACGCCTGCTTGCCTATTCGTCCATCGCGCATGCAGGATACGCGCTGGTGGGTTTCATTGCCGCGGGGGCAGCATCCAGCATTGAACAGCGGAACGCCGCGATCACTGCGGTGACTTTCTACCTGCTGACTTATGCGGTGATGAATGTCGGGGCTTTTGCCGTGGTGCAACTAATTGCTCGCGCGGGGGATCGCCGGACTGAAGTGGAGGACTATAACGGCATCGGCTTCCGGTCTCCCGTGCTCGCTTTCTCGTTATCGCTCTTCCTGCTCAGTTTGTTGGGCATGCCACTGACGGCCGGGTTCATAGGCAAGATCATGGTCTTTCGCGCCGCCCTCGATCAAGGGTATGTGATCCTCGTGGTCATCAGCGTGCTAAACACCGCAGTCTCCGCTTACTACTACTTGCGGCTGATTATTGTGATGTTCTTCCGCGAGCGCACGACTTCGTGGATGGCCCCCCCGATACCGGCTAGCATCGCGATCGCCCTGGTGATTGCAGTCGCTGGAGTCTTGTATTTGGGACTCTTCCCCGGGCAGCTAATCAATGCGCTGCAAGCCAAACCGATCGTGACCTTGTCGCTGCGTTAGCCTTGGAACACTAAAGAGCCCCGCGACAGATGGTTCACATCAGACGGACTCTTACCTCGTGACCGCTAGAGCATACGCTGAGCAAGTCAAAATCGAACTAGCGGACACCTGGCTGCCGCTGATTTACAGTGAGCGCATTCTAAAAATGAGAACGCGTTCGTACAATTTTGGGGCACTACACGGGAAACCTCGTGTAGAGATTCAGCACACTCTGCTCGGCGTGGAACTGAATGTGGGTCACCGGCGTCTGCTCTGCCCAGACCTCGCAACCGCCCGTTACCTGGCGGTTTTTGCAAGAGTGGGTTGTCAGGATGTGGCGGTTCCCTACGACATTACTAAGGTTTCGCTGCTCGCAGATGAGCTCGAATCATCCTGGCATCGCATGCTGCTTTTGGCGGACTATAAGGCCGCCGAGCGAACTGAGGTATTTAGGGCTCGAATTCACGGCCTATTAATTGCTAAACTAAGAGGCGAGATTGCTGCTGCCGGCGCGGGGACTCCAGTTCCCGAGTTTAAGCAGAGCACGAAGCAACGGGCCCAGGGCACATAGTGGGAGAAACTGATTCTAGAGAGGATTGGACATTTTACTCATAGAGATGACTCAAGAGACCAGCGAGCTTTCACTTGAAGAGAATCGACCTACGGACGTGGGCGACCCGCTTCCTTTTCCATTCAACCAACAGACATTCTGCCGCTATGAACCCATCGAGAAGCGCATCGAAGCGGCGCGTGTGCTTGTAGTAGACAATCTTCTTCGCGATCAGGAAGACCTGTCAGAAGTTGGGCACAAGGAGTGGGGTGAAGCGGCTGCCGCACAAATCAAGCACGAGCGAATGATCGCCCAACTTGCCATTGAGAATATTCTCAACAACATCTCTCGCCTCATAAAAAGCCCTACTACCCACGTCACGCATTTGGCAAACTTAAGGGTAGCCGTAAAGGAATTTGAGCCGGACGCCATTGTTCTTGGCGGCACGCTGCGCGATTTCGATTTCTATAGGCCGGCGATAATCCAGGACTTCGGCGATTTTATTCGCTCGACAAAGGTCCCCGTGCTCGGGATTTGCGGCGGACATCAGT
>JACDCK010000234.1:0-2191 GCA_013817595.1 Pyrinomonadaceae bacterium
TCGAGATCTTAAGAAGGCTGCCCTGCAGGGAACGCTGCGAAAGCTGGATTCTCCAGTCGAACCTCGAGACTTCAACACTGAAATTCCCGGGTACTTGATTTACGTTCGAGACGGCGACAAGGCTCAGGGCTCCTGGGGGAGGGTGTTTATTTATGCCCAGCAACCCGACGGTTCGAACCGGGTGGTAACTGCTCGCTCGGGTCGAATTGATTCCTCGGATGAGAAATCAGAGTTAGTACTTAGCGATGCAGTTGCCACCAAAATTCCGGGTCCCGAGAACGACGATCAAAGGTCTTACGTCGTCGAGCGGCTAGACCAGCTGCGTATCTCGATAAACACAGGGCGCGCAGAGATACTCAAGCGCATAAATGAGAGTGAGATGGGGCCAGAGGAGCTGGGCTGGGAGGAACTCATAAAGCAGGCTTCTTCGAGTCAACCTGAGGAAAGTGGAGCCGGGAAGAGAACCCTTCACAGACGACTTGCGCTCTCTGTCTCTCCATTTTTATTCGCGCTGCTTGGCGGAGCGCTAGGTATGAAAGTTCGAAGAGGCGGGCGGGGCGTAGGGGTCTTACTGGCGCTCCTAATCGTGATTTTCTATTACCTGGTTTCCTTGCTGGGGGAATCTCTAGCTCGGGCGGAGATAGTTTCACCGGTGATCGGTTTATGGGCGGCCACGGCGTTAATGCTTCTCCTGAGCTTCGTGCTGCTGACTGTTAATCGAGTTCCGGTCTCTGCCTTGTCCTTTTTGCGCTTCAGGAAAGCTCAGAGGCCAACCGACCCGGGCAAAAGTCGATCAGCAGCGTTACGCACCAAGGGGGTCGGAGGTTTTGGCTTTCCTAGTCTTCTGGACATTGGCCTTTTCCGCACACTCGTTTTGAGTTTCCTACTAGCCTTTGCCTCTCTGGTTTCAGTCTTCATTATTTTCACTCTCTTCGAAATGTGGCGTTTCATTGCCAGAAATGGGGTAGGGGCCGGGCTAGTTGCTCGCTACATTCTTTTTCTGCTCCCCTTAATCACGGTCGAACTTTTCCCTGCAACAATGCTTATTGCGGTGTTGATGACCTACGCGCTGCTCGCGCGGCGGAGCGAGACAATCGCATGGTGGGCTTCCGGGCAAAGCGTTTACCGCTTAATGCTACCAGGTTTGTTTTTTGCGCTCGCGGCAGGTGCTGGTACCTGGGCAGTGCAAGAACACTTAATGCCGAACGCGAACCTCACGCAAGACAAGTTGCGTGCGCAAATTCGGGGCGGTGAGCCCAGGGCGATCACGGGAACCGGCCGCCAGTGGCTGGCTTCCGCGGAGAGCAATCGCCTCTATTCATATGAGTTCGACGCCCAAAGTAATTCGCTAAACGAGCCGGTGATTTATGAGTTTGATCCAGCCGGAGTTCACCTGGTCAGTGTGACGACCGGAACTGTGGGCACTTGGGTTGCCGCCACTCGAATGGCGATGACCACGGCCGAGACGTTCAACTTTCGCGGCCTCGAAGTGGAACGGCAACTTGCGGAGACGAGAGAGGTACCGGCCGAGCCTTTACAGGTGTTTAAGCCGACCATAGATAAGCCATCTCAGTTAAGCGCGGCGGGTTTAAGCGGCTATTTAAACACGGCTAAGCGCCGCGGAATGGAGGTTTCAGCCCTTGCAGTTGCCCTTCAACGAAAGTATGCGGCGCCCTTTGGTGTTGTAGTGATGGCCCTTATCGGAATCCCGCTCGCTCTCTCGTTTGGAAGGAAGGGGACAATTATAGCTCTTTGTGCTGCGGTGGGGCTCAGCATTGCCTATTGGGGAGTAGGAGGAGGCTTACAACAGCTGGGTAATCTCGGGTTACTTCCGCCGGCCGTAGCCGGCTGGTCCCCGCCGATCATATTTGCTGCTGCAGGGACCTACCTGCTTTCTCGAATTCGTACTTGACCAGCCTAGGTGCCGGTTTCCCAACTGGCAATGTACTCGACCTGTTCCGCGGTGAGGGTGTCGATACTCATCCCCAGCGCCCGGAGTTTCAGGCTGGCGATCTCATTGTCAACTTCCTTAGGTAGCAGATGTACCCCGGGCTCAAGCTTACCCTTTTCCTTCACAAGGTATTCAACTGAAAGAGCCTGATTGGCAAAACTCATATCCATCACGCTGGCTGGGTGTCCTTCGGCGGCCGCCAGGTTAATTAGGCGACCCTCACCGAGTACGATAATGCGC
>JACDCK010000234.1:2201-4197 GCA_013817595.1 Pyrinomonadaceae bacterium
GTGCCCCCAGATTGAGTTCGAGATCGAAGTGACCACTGTTGCAGACGATCGCTCCATCTTTCATTCGCTCAAAGTGGGGTCCATCAATTACGTGCCGATTTCCGGTAACGGTAATAAAGATGTCGCCAATTGCAGAGGCCTCGGCGACCGGCATTACCCGGAAACCGTCCATCACAGCTTCCACAGCCTTAATCGGATCGATCTCAGTGACGATTACACTGGCGCCCATGCCTCTGGCTCTCAGCGCGACGCCCTTACCACACCAGCCATAACCTACCACTACGATATTTCTTCCTGCCAAAAGAATATTAGTAGCGCGAATAATCCCGTCCAGGGTCGATTGGCCGGTACCGTAACGGTTATCAAAAAAGTGTTTGGTTTGGGCGTTATTAACGGCCATCGAAGGGAAGGTCAGGACCCCGGCTTTCTGCATCGCCTCCAGGCGCTGGATTCCAGTTGTTGTCTCTTCCGTAGCACCGATTATTTCCTTGACCTGATCAGGTCGTTCCTTAATCAGAGTTGCAACCACATCGGAACCATCGTCAATTACGATGTCGGGATGGTAATCAAGGGCCGTGCGCACATGCCGGTTATACGTATCCGTCGATTCACCCTTAATCGCATAAACCGGAATGCCCCAGTCGTGGACCAGAGACGCTGCCACGTCATCCTGCGTGGAAAGGGGATTGGAAGCAATGAGAACGGCCTCAGCGCCACCTGCCTGCAGCGCTCTGGCCAAATTCGCAGTTTCCGTAGTTATGTGAGCACAGGCGAGAAGCCTCACACCATTCAACGGCTTTTCGTCGCCAAAACGTTCTCTGATCAAGCGCAGTACGGGCATTTCTCTTTCAGCCCATTCAATGCGCTGCTTACCCTTACTAGCCAATCCCAGGTCTTTCACATCATATTCAAGCGAACGTGTTGCACTCATTTAATGGATTCCTCTTTTGAAATGGAATTAATAACTCAGACCGCGGACCGTCTGGTAAGACTTAGATGCCTGCGGCTGCGCGAAGTGATTCAGCCTTGTCAGTTTTTTCCCAGTTAAAACCGTCTTCCTCACGTCCGAAATGTCCATATGCCGCGGTGGCTTTGTAAATGGGCCGGCGCAGGTTCAACCCTTCAATGATTCCATGCGGCGTTAACTCAAAACTGTCACGCACGAGCTTCGACAAAGCCTTCTCACTGATGCGGCCGGTGCCGCTGGTGTCGACTAACACTGAAACTGGATCGGCAACCCCGATGGCATATGCAAGCTGAACCAAACATCGATCCGCGAGACCGGCGGCAACGATATTCTTCGCAACGTAACGAGCCATATAAGCCGCCGAGCGATCAACCTTCGTCGGGTCCTTGCCAGAGAAGGCGCCACCACCGTGCGGTGCGTAGCCACCATAAGTATCAACGATGATCTTTCGTCCGGTCAGACCAGCGTCACCCTGCGGCCCCCCAGTCACAAACCGGCCCGTGGGATTGATGTGATACTTAGTGTCTTTATCCAGCAGGTCGGATGATACAGTATGCTGAATAACCTTTTCCTGGATCTCAGAGCGCAATTGCTCGTTCGTCACATTTGGATCGTGCTGCGACGAGATAACAACTGCCTCGACCCTGAATGGTCGGCCATCGCGATATTCTATCGTTACCTGCGTCTTGCCATCAGGTCGGAGATAGGGAAGTTCACCTGATTTGCGAGTTTCTGACAGGCGTCGGGAAAGCAGGTGGGCCAGTTGAATTGGTAGCGGCATCAGCTCCGGAGTCTCATTGCAGGCAAAGCCGAACATCAATCCCTGGTCACCAGCGCCCCCTGTGTCCACACCCATGGCAATATCCGGCGACTGCCGATCAAGCGCTGACAACACACTGCAAGTCTCTGAGTCGAAACCAAATTTGGCTCTGGTGTAGCCGATATCCCTAATTGTGTCGCGAGCTACTCTGGTGTAGTCGATGCGAGCGTTGGTGGTGATTTCACCGGCTATGACAACCAGTCCCGTCG
>JACDCK010000043.1 GCA_013817595.1 Pyrinomonadaceae bacterium
GCTCGGCTTATTCTAAGCGCTCAACCTGACATTCAGCATACATGTCTCCAAGGAGTAGCTCTTTGCATCGGATCGCCCGTTTCACACAGCCTCATAAATGCTGGGCTACTGTTCATCCATCCGCTAAGCGACTTAGAATATGACACTACCTGGTTTAGAACCTATTGACTGTGGATGACGCAGTGTACAGCATCCTATCCAAGAGCTTTCGCATGTTCTGTTTGTAGTAAGTCGCGCTTTGCAAGAGTTAGCGTCTTAGCCTAGTGTTGTATTTCCCTGATCTGGAAACTTCCTGGAGACTCGGAATCAAAGCGCGGCGGCACTAGCTGCGAAGCATGACCGTTGAAATGACGCCAGATATTCAAGAACTGCCGAGCGCTGCTCGTATCCTGCCTTTAGTGGCGGTTGTAGGGCAACCGAATGTCGGCAAGTCCACGCTCTTTAACCGGCTGATCGGTCAGCGCCGGTCGATCGTCGGCGATGAGCCAGGGATTACACGGGATCGGATCTATGGAGAGGTCGAATGGTCGGGAGGGCGCTTTGCGATTGTGGATACTGGCGGGATCGTGCCGGACGACGATGCAGTGATTCCGGCAAATATTTTCAAACAAGCAGGCTTTGCCATTGACGATGCGCAGGCCTTGATCTGGGTAGTTGATGCCCGACAGGGTTTGACTACGCTCGATGAAGAGTTGGCGAAGCTCCTGCGTGCGTCCGGCAAGCGAGTGTTAGTAGCGGCGAACAAATCAGAATCAGCGAGAGTGGAAGCGACAGCGTCGGAGTTTTACAAGTTTGGATTCGAAGAGGTGTTTCCCGTTTCAGCGGAGCAGGGAATCGGTTTAGGCGAGTTACTTGATGCGTTGATTATAGGACTCGAAAGAGCACCTGACACAGGTGAAGGTGTCGTCGCCGCACACAAGCGCGAGCTGCGGTTGGCGATCGTAGGCCGTCCCAACGTCGGCAAGTCTTCTATTCTTAATAGTCTGCTCGGTGAGGAGCGCGCGATCGTTTCCCCGGTTGCAGGCACAACTCGAGACGCTACCGACACTCTTCTTGAAACTCCGGATCAACTGTTTCGCCTGGTGGATACCGCGGGCATTCGCCGCAAAGGAAAAGCGGCCAAGGTGGCCGAGAAGCTTTCCGTGGTGATGGCGATGAAGAGTTTGAAGCGTGCCGATGTCGCGATCGTTATTGTTGACGCAGAAGAGGGTGTCACAGCGCTTGATGCGCACATTGCGGGCTACGCCTACGACGCAGGCTGCTCGATCATCCTGGCCTGCAATAAGTGGGATGCGGTTAAGAACAAGGAAACAAGCACCTCATCGGCATTTGAAAGAAACGTCAGAGAACGAATGAAGTTTCTCGACTTCGCGCCGATGATCATGGTTTCCGCGCTGACGGGCCAACGTGTGGAGAAACTCTTGCCCCTGGCGATTCGCGCCAATGAAGCACGAAATAGACGCGTACCCACTTCGCAGCTTAATGCATTTTTTGAGGATGCGGTTTCCCAGCCACGCGGGGGTAGTGCGCCGGCTCCAGTCAAAGGTGGGGTTTCAAGATTGCACGTGCAATACATGACGCAAGCGGGCGTGCGGCCGCCGACTTTTGTCTTGTTCACCTCCGGCGGCAAGGGAGGCTTACATTTCTCCTACCTGCGATATCTTCAGAATCGTCTGCGTGAACAGTTTGATTTCTTCGCCACTCCGTTGCGCATTGTTGAGAAGCACAAGCAGCGCAAGAAGAAATAAGCCGGGTCAAGCAGGCGGCTCTTTCCGATGGTAACCATGCCCCCTATCACCTTTAGTGTCGTTGCGCGCGATGGCCACGCTCGCGCCGGGATACTCAACACTCGACGTGGCATTATCGAGACACCTGTCTTCATGCCTGTCGGCACTGCCGGCACAGTGAAGGCCACCCGCTTTGAGGCGCTTGAAGAAGAGCTTGATGCCCGCATCATTCTTGGAAACACGTATCACCTCTGGTTGCGCCCCGGCATCGACATAATCCGAGCTTGCGGCGGACTTCATAAATTCATTGGCTGGCACAGGCCGCTACTCACTGATTCCGGTGGATTCCAGGTTTGGAGTCTTGGCGCTTTGAGGAAGATTAGCGAAGAAGGCACCGAGTTTCGATCCCATGTGGATGGTAGCCTGCGATTTTTGTCCCCGGAGGTGTCAATGGAAGTTCAGGCCGCGCTGGGATCAGACATAGTCATGGTGTTTGACGAGTGTGCGCCTGGCAAAGCCACTCACGATCAGGCGCAAGCAAGCCTGGAGTTAACGGCGCGTTGGGCCAAACGCTCGCGGGAGAGGTTTGACCAGTTGCAGAGGGAAGGACCCGACATGGGTTCCCTTGGAATCACCCTTCCCGAAGATACTTCGGTGGGCACCATTGCGGACAACATAGCACCCCAGCCGGGCTGCCCCGCCGGTGCCCCCGCGATTCCCGCGCTCCCGGAAGAGTTAACCGGAGCACAGGCGCTTTTTGGAATTGTTCAGGGAGCTGCGCACCGCGATCTCAGACGCGAAAGCCTGGAACGCACGGTAGAGATCGGTTTCGATGGTTACGCGATTGGCGGGCTCAGCGTTGGGGAAGAGAAGTCCGTCATGTGGGACGTGGTTGACGAGGTCTCTCTGCTCATGCCACCCGACCGTCCGCGTTACCTGATGGGAGTTGGGACTCCGGAAGACTTGATTGCAGCGGTGGCCCGAGGCATTGATATGTTTGACTGTGTTTTGCCCACACGAAATGGTCGCACGGGGCAGGCGTTTACCTCGCGGGGAAAGTTGAACGTAAAGAATGTGCAATGGACAGAGGACCAGCGCCCTTTGGACGAATCCTGCCGGTGCTCAGTGTGCCAAAGACACTCGCGTGCCTACCTCCGGCACCTTCATCAAACGGGAGAGATGCTGGCAGGTATCTTGCTGACTCATCACAATCTAGCCTTCTTCCTTGACACCATGCGACGTGTAAGGCAATCTATCCGGTCTGGCGATTTCCCTAAATTTCGACGAGAGTTCATAGAGCGCCTGAGCGCGTCTGGGGAGTGAAAACGCTCAGCAAGCGCCTTTTACGATCGACACTGTGAGCCTTGTATAATTTGTAGATAGAGACGATCGCCCTAATCTCAATTCAGAAGACGGTTAAATGACAAACATTCTCATGTTCTTTCAAGGCGGCCTGGGAGCGCTCGGTGGCTTGCTGCCCATGCTGCTCATCATAGCCGTGTTCTACATGCTGCTGATCAGACCGCAGCAGAAGCGGCAGCGGCAGCTGCAGGAAACGATATCCCAACTGAAAGCGGGCGATCGAATCGTGACAACCGGGGGAGTGATAGGAACCATCACCACTGTTCGCGATACTAGCTTCCTGATCCGAAGCGCTGACAAGTCTATTCTCGAAATTGCGAGGTCTGCCGTAGCAGGCATCGATGAGGAAGAGAAGAAGTAGTTCCCCTGCTCATTACTAATTACTTCTCCAAGTGTCTTTGCAATGAAGAAAAAGAACCTCCTTCAACGTGCCATCATCATTGCCGTGGTTACGCTGTTAGGCATTTATATTGTCATCGGCCCACGCCGCAAGCCCAGGCTTAGCGATTTTACCTGGTCTGGAATCAAGACCACCCTAGCATCGAACATCCGTCTGGGCCTGGACCTAAAGGGCGGTTCTCACCTGGTAATGCGGGTAAGGACTGATGAGTTTTTGAAGAAGTTGACCGAAGGCAATGCGCTCGCCATTCAGACGGCGGCACGAGACGCTGGATATCCGCCCAAGGACGTGAAGGTAGAAGCGACTTCCGGCAACTATAGAATGATTCTTGAAGCTGTGGATCCGTCCAAGTTTGGTGAGATCGAAGAAGCCGTAAAGAAAAAGGTCGACCTTACTGACTGGACCTCATCAACCAGCGGCAACACGAACACCTGGACTCTAACGCCCACTGCCCAGCGAGCGCTAGCGGAGCAGGCGACCGAGCAGGCCAAGCGCATCATTGAAAGCCGCCTGGATGCTGTAGGTGTTGCGGAGCCGCTGGTACAGCGACATGGAGCGCTAAGCTCGCACCAGATTTTGGTGCAAATGCCCGGTATCCAGGATCCAGAGCGTGTCAAGGATTTGCTCAAAGCCACCTCACGGCTTGACCTGGTTCACGTTGTCAGTCCGGCCAGCCCGGCGCCGGTGCAAACTTACGCCACTAAAGAGGAAGCAGAGGCTTCTTTGGGTGGAACGGTTCCGAACAACCGAAAGACGCTGGAATATGCGGAACGCACCGAGCCCACAACTGCCGGCCAACCGGCTGCTGTGACTGATAAGGGTAAACAATGGGTGGTAGTGGAATGGCCTGCGGTAGTGGATGGTAGCGAACTCCGTAACGCCTCTGCTACGCAGGCTCAGGGCGGAGCTTCGGATTACCAGATTGCCTTTTCTTTCAAGCCCACCGGTGCGGAGAAGTTTGGCGCCTGGACCGGAGCGAACATCAACCAGTACATGGGCGTGGTGTTGAATGATGAGGTGAAATCAATCGCCTACATCAAATCCCAGATTTTCGATCAGGGTGAGATTAGCGGGCGATTCACCAAGGAGTCGGCTGATGATCTGGCGCTTACGTTGAGATCCGGAGCTTTGCCGGCGCCCATCGAGTATCAGGAAGAGCGAACGGTGGGGCCCAGCCTCGGTGCTGATTCAATCCGCGCGGGCGTGCGTGCTTCAGTCTTCGGTCTGCTTTTCGTTGTGGTCTTCATGTTGTTTTACTACCGCGGTTCGGGCGTAAACGCTGTAGTGGCATTGCTCTTGAACATGATCCTGATGCTGGCTGCGCTGATTGTATTCGGCGCCACCTTAACTCTGCCTGGTATTGCTGGAATGATTCTGACGATTGGTATGGCCGTCGATTCGAACGTGCTGATCTTTGAAAGGATTCGCGAGGAACTGCTTACCGGGAAGACGATCCCCTCGGCGGTGGAGCAGGGATTTCAGCGGGCGATTGTCACTATCATCGATACGCACGTCACCACAATCATTTCGTCACTGTTCCTGTTTGTCTTCGGCACTGGGCCACTGCGAGGCTTTGCAGTTACGCTTGTCCTTGGCCTGGTAATAAATCTTTTCTCAGCTGTTTACGTTTCGCGTACGATTTTCATGTGGCAGCTAAGTCGCAAACGTCGCCTTGAGTCGCTGAGTATCTAGTAACGACACACGAGCCGGAGTTACTCGTCACCAATAACTTGTTCTTCTGGGTCTTATGATTCAAGTCTTTAAAAGCATTAATTTTGACTGGCTCGGGCGGCGCCGCCTGTTCATTGGGATTTCAGTTTTCCTGATGCTGGCGGGCCTCGGTTCGGCTATGTTTCGACAATGGAAGAATCCCGACGGCGCTTTTAACCTGGGAGTCGACTTCAAAGGCGGGACCGTCGTTACCACGAAGTTCAACCAACCGACGACCGCGGAGGCAATCCGCGAGACCCTAGCCCGGCAGGGATTGGCGGACGCAACCATCCAAGGCGTAACCGATCGCGCGGACACTTTCCTGATCAAGTTGCCGCTTGAGCGTACGGGTGGTGAACAATCGCAAGAAGTTGAACTGGGCCGTAAGAAAGTTCGCGATGCCTTGAATACGATCGGCCCGGAACGCGAGGCCTATGAAATCCTCGGTACCGAGGCGGTGGGCGCGGTGGCGGGAGCTCAGCTTAGAAACAAAGCCATCGCGGTGACGTTGGCCGCTCTGGTAGGCATGCTCGTCTATATTGCCTTTCGTTTCGAATGGACATACGGCGCCGCGGCCGTGATCGCAGTGTTTCACGACGTCCTGGTAACCCTGGGGTTCTTCTCAATCTTCCAGTGGGAAGTTAGTCTTACCGTCATTGCGGCCTTGTTGACACTCGTGGGCGCTTCGGTTAATGACACGATCGTCGTCTTCGATCGCGTCAGAGAGAATCGCCGTCTTCACCGGCGCGACTCGCTTTACAAGATCACCAACGATTCCATCAATCAGACGCTCTCGCGAACGGTTATAACCCAGGGACTCATCATTCTCTCCGTTCTGGCCATGGTTATATTCGGTGGCGACGTCCTGCGCAATTTTTCACTGGCACTGCTAATCGGCACGATCGTCGGTACTTATTCTTCAGTCGCTGTGGCCAGCCCAATCATGGTTTGGTGGGAGCAGCGTATCGAGGCCGCTAAGAAAGCTGACGCGTTGGGAGCAGCCCCCTTGACTGCTCGCTCGACGCGTGCCGGCAGCAGTAAGGCGAAGGCCGAGCCTCTTTCTGCGCGAGCAGAAAAGCACCCGCGCGGTGCAGTTTAGATCACGCTTGTCATGCCTGGCAGAGGGGCCGATATACCTCCTAGTCAACCTCTAATAACTTCGATTTTGTTCTTGACTTTGCGACGGGTTGCGGCATAGACTGCCGCCGTTGCTGGCCAATTAAATACTCAAACGTCGACCGCGCACTGTACGCGAATGGTTGGAAGCGCGGCGGTCTGTTGAGGGGCCGGCGAGTTTTTTCTCGCGCAGCGGCTTTTTCAAATCTAATCAGATCGTAGAGCTGCTGCTTCCCCTTCTTTAGTACGGAATTCAGGCGGGCCCCGCGGCGACCATTGAGACTAACTGCTAATAGGGAGTTTTACCCTGATCCATTTGGCACCGGAATAGGGAGGAGAAATCATGTTCGACAACTTGGTAGAGTCGAGTTCGCACAAAGACGATATTTCGCGAAAAGGTACGTTCATTCTTGTTACTGTTGCCGTCTATGCCGTGCTGGGCATCGCATTTTTCGTCGCCGGTATCTACTGGTATGACGCGATCCTGGAGAACCAGAATCTCGACCTGATAACGCTGGTTGCACCGGTACCAGTGCCGCCACAACAGAATCAGCCGGAGAAACAGGACACTCCTAAGCCGACAAAGGTTGAACAGAACGTAGACGTGAGAAGAGAGCTGATTGCGGACGTCTCGCGAACGGAACTGGTTCCCAAGGAGATATCGGCCAAGGCCAGTGACGTGCCGCCTGTCAGGCGCGGCGTCGTCACCCAGATTGGAAGCGCCAATTCTGACGCTGCGGCTCCAGTAGCCGTGGGGCCGGGAAGCGGCACAGGGATAATCTCCGCTCCAACCAGGGTCGACATCGCTGAACCGCCGCCACCACCGCCGGCTCCACCCAGAGCTCCGATTTCGGGCGGCGTCTTGAACGGGAAGGCAATAAGTCTGCCGAAACCGGCGTATCCACCAATTGCCAGGCAAGCACACGCCTCCGGAACCGTGGTGGTTCAGGTCACCATCGACGAGAACGGCCACGTGATTTCCGCACGCGCAGTATCCGGACATCCGTTGTTGCAGGCCGTGTCAGTTGGAGCTGCTCGCGGAGCGAGGTTCTCGCCTACGAAGCTCTCCGGACAGCCGGTGAAGGTAACCGGCGTCATTACTTACAACTTCGTGGCTCAATAACTGCGGAAGGTCATCCGTCAGGTGAGGCTCCGCGGGAGCTCATTCTGCTGACCCCTGCTAGCTTTCAATGTCGAAAAACCGTTTGGAGGGTTTACCGTGACTATTCTAATCAGTCTTCTAGGAACAAAGGCCTTTAGCTTCTTCATCTTCTTGTGGCAAGCAGCCCCAGCAGAAGGCGCCGCAGCGGATCACTTTTCCTTAACTCAGATGGTGAAGAGCATGGGCACCATCGCGATTGCGGTTGTCGTCATCCTCTTAATCATGTCGGTCTATTCAATTGCGATTATGGTTGAGCGGTATCTGACGTACTCTGCCGCCAAGAAACAGTCGCGCGAATTTGCTCCGCGTGTCGCGCAGGCACTGAAGAACGATCGCATCGAAGAAGCCATCAATATTAGCGACAAGCACCGCAAGTCGCACCTGGCGATGGTGGTGAGCAGCGGTTTGCAGGAGTTTCGCGCCCACGGGCAGTCGTCGGATATTTCCGGCGATGAGATTGAGGCTTCAAAGCGCGCGCTACAACGAGCGATCGCCATTAAGACTGCCGAGTTCAAACGTGGCTTGTCTGGTTTGGCGACGATTGGTTCGACCGCTCCATTTGTGGGTCTCTTTGGAACGGTGTTTGGAATCATCAATGCGTTCCGTGGAATGAAGAATGCGGAGACAGCGGGTATCGGCGCCGTCGCGGGGGGTATTTCTGAGGCTTTGTTTACCACCGCGCTTGGTTTGCTCGTGGCAATCCCGGCGGTGTGGCTGTTCAATTACTTCACGGGGAAGGTCGATGGGTTCGTGGTGGAGATGGACAATTCGGCTTCCGAGCTGGTCGACTACTTCATTAAGAATCGCACCAGGCAATTGAAGCCATAACGCCAAGCTGTTTATCGGGAGGTAATAAACGGGCGCGCATCACGCGGGCCCTTGCAATGGCTTTGCGAAAGGGGAGTTTATTATGGGAATGAGCGGTGGCGACCAGGGTGGCTTTCAATCCGAGATCAATGTCACGCCGATGGTCGATATTATGTTGGTGTTGTTGATCATCTTTATGGTGGTGACACCATTGTTGCAACACGGCATTACGGTGGCTCTCCCGTCGGGGATGACTAATCCTGATGTCGATCCCAGAATCATCAAAGAGTCGTCGATTGTGATTTCTATCCCCAATAACGGCGAGTTCTACCTTGGCAAGCAGAGAATCGCTCAGGAGGACATCAAAGCCAAGGTCGGCCCAATGTTAGAGAACGTAAAGACGGAAGAGGATCGCATTGTTTACATCAAGAGTGGTGTAAATGTTTCGTATGGGGACGTGGTCAACGTCATCAATGAGGTTCGGGGACTTGGCGTGGATAAGATTGGATTGGTAGCTGACAAGAAGAAGGGCGGTGCGGCCGTTCCGGCGCCAGCCACCTAACCGGCCTCCAAGTTACAGTCGTTGGTAGCGCCAATTTTAGAGGAGTCAACTCATGTCTATGGATGGCGGAAAAAAAGGAGACGGCGGCACTAAAGCTGTGCCATACATCAATGTGACGCCGTTAATTGACGTTCTTCTCGTGTTGCTGATCATCTTCATGGTGATCACGCCACTCAAGCCGAGCCGGTTCAAGGCGGATATTCCCACCCAGAGAGATCCAAACGAGGATCTCAGTCAACTGAAGCCAAATCCACTGACCCTCGTCGTCTCAATCTCAAACGATCTTCAAATCAAACTTAACCAGGACTCGATGGGCTCTGTAAACGATACGGCGTTCTTATCACAGAAGCTGACGCAGGTGTTTCAACAGCGGAAGGAGCAACGTGCCTATAAGCCCGGCATGGAGACCCGCTCCGATATGCCGGAGCAGGATCGTATTGAGAAGACTGTGTTCATAAAAGCCCCGCGCGGACTTAGATATGAAGAGGTGGTAAAGGTGATCGACGCGATAAAAGGCGCCGGCGCTAACCCGGTTGGTTTGCAGGTAGATGATCTGCCTCAATAGAGCGCAGCGGATAACTTGAATCAAGCTTCGATCTCTGGCCTGCCGTATAGTTGCCGATCAACAATGGAGCCACCGATAAATGAAACTCTCTCAAGCTAGGATCGCAATCGCCCTGGCAGTTGTTATTGCCACCAGTTCGGGTTGTGGCGTTATCAATAGAATAAGAGCCAAGAATGAGCTGAACGAAGCCGCCCGCACCTATCGCGAAGGGCATTTTGTTGAAGCTGAACAACACGCCAGAAGGGCCCTTGAGCTCGATCCCAATAACAAGACGGGGCCTCTGTTTATTGCCCGTACTGTCCACGCCCAATATCGTACCGGCGTCAATACGCCGGAGAACATTGCCAAAGCACGCGACGCTATTGAGGCGTATAGAAAGATCCTGGAGTCTGATCCAACGAATGAAGAGGCGTACAAGGCGATCGCCTTTCTCTACGAAAAGATTAAAGAGGACGAGAAGCTTCGAGATTGGATCATCGCGCGGGCGAATGATGGCCGGGTGGAACCAGACAAACGCGCAGAAGCTTATATCGTGCTTGGCAGCAAAGACTGGAACTGTTCCTTTCAAATCACCGACTTGCCTACGAACAAGATTACGACCATAACTGAGGGCAAAGCCACCGTCTCCTACCGGAAACCCAAAGAGCAAAGAGACTTCGAAACAGCTCAGATGTGCGTGAAGCGGGGCCTCGAAGAAGTGGAGAACGCAATTAAGTTTGATCCCAACAGCGAAGCTGCCTGGTCGTACAAAACAAATCTGTTGTCGGAAGCCTCCAAGCTGGCAGAAATGGACGGCAAAACGGATCAAAAGTCGGAGCTGGATAAGCAACGCGAAGAGGCACAGAAACGCACGACCCAATTGAGCGAGGCAAACAAGAAGAAACAAGCTGAAGAGGAAGCCAAGAAAGCAGCCTCGCCACCCACGAGCTAGTCCTAGCGGATAACAAAAGCCATAATAAGCATAATCGCCAATGGGTGATGCTCGATTTCGAGTCGAGCATCACCTGTTTTGTTATAATCGCGTAACAGCGTGTCAAGTTCCGCGCCAACGGAAGAGTTCGCATCAAGACATGATTCGTATTGAGGACATTGTTGAGAAGGTTGCCATTAACCATCCGCAGGCGGATCTCGATCTGCTGCGGCGAGCCTATCTATTTTCTGCGCGCGAGCATAAGGGACAGAAACGGGCCTCCGGTGAATCGTATCTCGTCCACCCGCTTGAGGTCGCCGACATCCTGGCGGATATGAAACTCGACGAAGTATCCGTTGCCACCGGCCTCCTGCATGATGTGGTGGAGGACACGCTCGTCGATCTTGATACGATCCATGAATACTTTGGGGCTGAGATAGCGCATCTGGTAGACGGGTTGACCAAGATTGCCCAAATCAGCAATGTCTCCCGTGAAGAGCAACAAGCCGAGAACGTGCGCAAGATGTTGCTGGCTATGGTCGACGACGTTCGGGTCGTGTTGGTGAAACTTGCCGACCGCCTCCATAACATGCGCACGCTGCAGTATCTCAGCCCGGAGAAGCGAAAACGCATTGCTGAAGAGACCATGGATATCTTCGCTCCGATCGCCCACCGGCTGGGCATGGGGAAGTTGAGAGGCGAGTTGGAGGATCTCGCTTTCCGTCATCTGCACCCTGATGACTATCGAGAACTCTCGGAACAACTTGAGAAGCGACGCGCCGAAACTGCAGCGTTCCTAAAAGGCGTAACCAGTAGAATCGAAGAGAAGATGCGGGAAGCGGAAGTGCCCTTTGTGAGCGTGGACGGCAGAGTGAAACGGCTTTATTCGATCTGGAAGAAGCTCCGGCTACAGAAGATCACCCTGGACCAGGTCTACGATCTGGTGGCCGCGCGGGTTATCACTCCGAACGAGATCCGGCACTGCTACGCCGCCCTGGGCGTGATTCATAACACCTGGAAGCCGGTCCCCGGCCGCATCAAGGACTGGATCGCGACACCACGAGACAATCTCTACCAGTCGCTGCACACCTCCGTGATCGGTTCCAATAGCCAGTCGTTCGAGGTCCAGATTCGAACTGAGGACATGCATCATATTGCCGAGGAAGGCGTGGCCGCCCACTGGAAGTACAAGGAAGGGAAGCGCGGCTCGCGGGATGATGACCAGGCCCTGCTAGCACTGCGCTCGCTGGTTGAGTGGACGCAGGAGGTCAAAGACTCGCGAGATTTCCTCGACTCTCTAAAACTGGATCTTTATCCGAAGGACGTCTATGCCTTTACTCCTTTGGGCAAAGTTATTCAATTGCCGCGCGGGGCTTCACCCGTGGACTTTGCGTTCATGATCCACTCTGAGGTCGGTAACACCTGCACCGGCGCACGAATTAATGGACGCATGGTGCCCCTCAGAACGCAGATCCAGAATGGTGATGTCGTAGAGATCATTACCTCGTCATCTTCACACCCTTCACGAGACTGGCTCAATTTCATCGTCACTTCGCGAGCGAGAAATCGTGTTCGCCACTGGGTAGCCGAGCAACAGCGGGCTGAGTCCATCGAGATCGGACGGAAGCTGTTTGAAAAAGAAGCCGCCCGATTCCAACTCTCCGTAAAGAAGATCCTGAACCCCAGCGATGGCCAAATGAAAAGGGCGGCCAGTGATTATGGCTACGGACGCGTTGACGACCTGCTGGCGGCGATCGGTTATGGCAAGCTAATACCGCGCAACGTAATCGCCAAATACCTCGGTCCTGAACAGTTCGAACAACTTGATAAGCAAAAAGAGTCGCGTTTGCGCAGCGGCGTGCGGGCGGTGAAGAAGCTAATTCGACTGGGCGACGATTCGATCGTGGTTCGTGGCGTTGACGACTTGATGGTTACTCGGGCCCGTTGCTGCAACCCATTGCATGGCGAGGACATTATTGGCTACGTGACCCGGGGCAAAGGCGTGGCGGTCCACACCAAACGCTGTAAAAACGTCATGCAGTTAATGGTAAATCGGGAACGCATTGTCGAAGTGGAGTGGGCCGGCAAACAAGACAAGACGGCCTATGCCGTGAAACTGCGCGCGGTTACTGAGAACCGCACCGGCATGATCGCCGGCATTACCGGGGCCATCTCGGACATGAAGACGGGTATTCGTGATGCGCGCGCCTCGGTGGCTCCTGATGAAAGAGGTCACATAGAAGTAACCGTAGAAGTATTTGATGTGAAACACCTGGACAAGGTGGTTAACTCAATTAAAGGCGTACCCGGCGTCATCGACGTCGAGCGAATGCAGGGGACGGCTTAGTTAACGTTGGTCATGCTTCGTGCCTGTGAGAAAGGCAGCACTTGCTTGAGCAAGTTCGACCGACTTGGGCGATCCACGAAAATCACACGGCCCGACCTGCAGGCAGGTATTGGTGCAGTTTGAGCGAGTTGGGAAATACCGGTCAATTACAGAACCGAGGAGTGGTAGCGACCGGGTTCAGTTGCGCGACCGTCAACCAACGATAAGATCTGGCTTTCTTACGATTTGAATGGTATCGCACCAACCCGGTCGCTACCGCTCCTCGGTTCTGTAATTGAGCGGCAACGCCTCTCGCATGCCAAACTTCATCAACGCCTGCCCTCATGTCACTTTGCTCTTGACCAAACCTTTCTGTTAGAATCCCGCCTTTGCTTTGGACATCGAAATTGAGGCGGTCTCTACCGTGAAGCAGATTATTCAGACCGACCGAGCGCCGCAGGCGATCGGTCCCTATTCGCAGGCCGTTAAAGCCCGCGGATTTGTTTATGCATCGGGCCAGATACCAATCGATCCCGTGACCGGTCAATTTGTCGCCGGGGGAATTACAGAACAAACTGAGCAGGTGATGAAGAATGTGGCCGCGGTTCTGGTGGCCGCCGGTAGTGGGTTGGACCGGATCGTGAAAACGACAGTGTTCCTGGCCGACATGGAGGAGTTCGCGGCCATGAATGAGGTTTACGCTAAGTTCTTCACGAGTGATCCACCAGCTAGAGCGACGGTTCAAGCGGCAGGTTTACCGCGCAACGCAAGGGTCGAGATCGAAGTAATAGCCCTGGTGGAGGAGTGATTGTTTGGATTGAGAGTGTTGGTTCTTTGAGACT
>JACDCK010000044.1 GCA_013817595.1 Pyrinomonadaceae bacterium
TGAACATGAAGGGGAACAATAGCGCCGACGGTGGCTGCATAGGCTGACGTCGTTTGAATTAAGTGGAGGCATAGAGGTAAGTGTGGTTCTCTGTTCCAGCAAGTCGAATCTAACGAATTAAGGATTCTGCGACACGTTTCCTACAAACGGCTTCTGGCCAATAGGCTTGGGGCCGGGGACTAGGAACATGGACCACCAGGTCCTTGATAACTTGGCACTCTGTGCAGGTGTAATTCCTGCCCCCTGATGCTGGGTGAGTTACGTTCCCCACGGTAGCGACTGACCATCAATCCGTGAAGCGGGAACGAAAGGCGGTAACCTGGAACCCAACCGGGAACCCCGTCGAGCATAGCTGGATATGGGTAGGCAATCGAACTCACGTTTGAATCGTCGTTAATTTGAACAAGCCAACTTGGGTTAATGGGCTTGGTCCAAAAGGGACATGGAGAAGGCAGCGCGGTTGTTCTAACGCTCTGCCGGGAGCCGGGCGACTAATCCTGCGACCCGGTAGCATCCTCTAAGTATCCCGGCGAACAGTGAGGCCCTAAGTTCAGCGTCAAACAGAGGCCAGGAACGTGGTAACTCCAACCAGCTCTCGGCTGCGGCGCTAGCGTAGCCGAGTAGGTGTCAACCGGATGCTTGGTTGCGGGTGGGATTGTCCAAGAAGCCAAGGCCCGGAGTAATGCCCGGGATATGCTGACGTGGACACGAGCTCTTGGAAGGTAAAGCTACAAGTAGGAGTGTACACGCTATGAGCACGGTGGCCATGCCGCCGATGTATGGATGGGACGCGATCCCCTGGAAGAAACTGCGGAGATCGGTCTGGAAGCTCCAAAAGCGGATTTACCAAGCCACACTGCAAGGCAACAGGAAGTTAGTACGCAAGCTCCAGCGACTTTTGTTGAGTTCCCGTGCGGCCAAGTTTTTGGCTGTGCGGCGGGTGGCCCAGGATAACTCAGGAAAGAAGACTGCCGGAGTCGACGGCATAAGGTCTTTGACTAAACGCCAGCGATTACGGATGGCCCAGAGCCTGAGCCTCGAGGGCTCCGCCAAACCTGTCCGCCGCGTGTGGATAGACAAAGCGGACTCCGAAGAAAAGAGACCCCTGGGTATACCCGTGATGACGGAACGGGCCCGGCATACTTTGGTTAAGGAGGCGCTGGAACCCGAATGGGAAGCGCGCTTCGAGGCCAATAGTTATGGTTTTCGTCCGGGTAGGTCCTGTCATGATGCGGTCGCAGCGATTTTTACAGCGATGGTGCAAAAAGAGAAATACGCGCTTGATGCGGACATCGCCAAATGCTACGACCGAATCGAGCAAAGAGCGCTTTTAGACAAGGTCAACGCCAGCCCTTCCGTCCAACGGCAGATTAAAGCCTGGCTGAAGGCGGGAGTGCTGGACGGTGAGCAGTTGTTCCCCACGGAAGAAGGCGTTATGCAAGGGTCACCGCTCTCACCATTGTTGGCTAATATCGCCCTCCATGGGCTCGAAACAAGTATTGTCCAGAGCTTTCCTCGGCGCCGTGGGTTCTCCCCACCAACCGTGGTGCGCTATGCCGATGATTTTGTAGTGCTGCACGCGGAGCGACAAGTCATCGAGCAATGCGCAGAGGTAGGGCGAGAGTGGCTAAAACCGCTCGGGCTCGAATTGAAAGCCAGTAAGACCCGCATTGCCCATACACTTAAAAAGGTGGAGGGGCAGGCGGGCTTCGACTTCCTTGGGTTCAATATCAGACAGTACAAGGTGGGAAAAACCAAGTCTGGTAAGACGAACCGGGGCGAGCCGCTGGGTTTCAAGACACTCATCAAGCCGAGCCCGAAGGCAATCGGAAAGCATGTCGAGAATCTGCGGCAGGCCATAGACAGTCACAAAGCAGCGGCGCAGGAGCATTTGATCCACGCTCTTAACCCGGTGATACGCGGCTGGGCTAACTACTATTCCACGGTGGTCAGCAAACAGGCCTTCGCCAGAATCGGGCACACGCTATTCCTGATGTTGTGGGCTTGGGCCAAGTACCGTCATCCTAATAAAGGAAAGAAGTGGAGCTATAGCCGCTACTGGAGGAAGAACGGCGAGCAGGCTAAGGTTTTTCAACCTCCCGCCGGGCAACCCCAGTTACGCCAACACGTCAGTACGCCAATTCGGAGACACGTGAAGGTGCAGGCTAAACGCTCTCCTTACGACGGGGACTGGCTCTACTGGAGCACACGTCGCGGACGCAGCCCTGATGTTTCGCCAAGAGTGGCCAAGCTCTTGAAGAAGCAAAGGGGGTGTTGCATCGAATGCGGATTATACTTCCGCGATGGCGAGGCCATGGAAGTAGTGCACATCAATCCCCAAGCGAGAATCGGGAAAGAAGCGTACTACAATCTGATGCTGGTCCATCGCGATTGCCAGAAGTAACGCGAGGGCGAGTTCTCTCGTCCCGCGCAGGTACGTATGACAATCGTCAAGAGATTCGAGGAGCCGTATGAGGGGAAACTCTCACGTACGGTTTTGTAGCCGAGCGGCGGGGGCGACCCCGTCGCTTAGGCGGCGTGGTCGCGCGAGTCGGCGAGCCGCGCCAAAATCCTGGGTTGAACTGGATGCGCGGGTCAAGTTATGTTATTTGGAATTTCAATGCCCTTTTGCGTGAGGTGAGTGGGCGAGCTTGCTACTTCTGAGCAGGAGGATTGAGCCGCTTCAAGCCAGCCAGAAGCGCGGGTCTTTCCCCATCACCACCTGAAAGCACCTCCCCTTGGCTCACAAAAGCAGCGTCAGACAGAGGAATAGCTGGGCGCCGCATAACACAAGGACCGCAGCCGGCGCTCCGGCGATTACACAAACCTCGAGCGAGTACCACAATCGTCATCATGGAGAAACCTTGCGTTGCGGCGACAGCACGTCAACAAGAAGCTACTCTCCGATGCCGCAGAGGGGCAGCGGGCGGGTGGGTTTTTGCCTTGGACAGTTGTTGAATTAGTTGTAACCTTGTGGCGAGCGGTGACGACCGATCCAAGTACCGGCAGTTGAGGTCTTCGAGCCGGGGCGTCAGGATGAGGCCTTTGAGCCATCGAATCCTGTTATCAGGAGCGCCTACCTCCATTGTCGCACCGCTCTCTTCTTTCAATTTCGACGTAATCCTCAAGGCGGCTTTAGTTCAACAACGGCACCCATCCGGGGCTCGGTATTCATAGCGCACGAACTCCTTCAATCTCTCATAACGAACGCTCCTCCGCGGTATCGTGATGTTGAAGCTTCAAAGGCTCGTGCCAGGACCGCCGACCGCTTTCGCTCTTCCGACATGAGACATTCCAAGGCGCCCTTTTGAGCCTGTCCCTGGATGTATGCTGGCGATGGGTTAGCATTCACTTTAGGCGGCTTGTTCCTACAATTGTCATGTTTCTGGTAGTCATCAATCACATGAGGCCCTATCGCACGCTGACTCCACCACGCAAGCGGTCTCGATCGCGGCTCGGCTTATCTCCCGGTGGCGGTTCTTCATCAGTATGTTTTGCCTGACTGTTGGGCTGCGCCCCCGATGGGGCATAGCCCGAAATTTGAAAGGCCTACTCACGGCGGGGCACAGCCGCCGCCTCACATCGGACGGCGAAGCCGTTGCTCAGGGTTCGCTAGCTGACTTCTGCTTATCCGGTTGTTTCAGCATGCCGCTAGATATAGTATCGAAGGGTGGCGCGTCCGCCCTTTCCTACGAATCTGCAGCAGTTTCAGGCTCAATTCGCCAGTGAAGAGGCCTGCCAAGATTATCTGGCGGCCTGTCGCTGGCCGGATGGCTTCGCCTGCCGATGCGGTCACGAGCGAGCCTACGCCATTGAGAAACGAAGATGCTGGCAGTGCGCAGCTTGTCGGTACCAAGTCTCGCTGACTGCCGGAACTGTTCTTCACAATACAAAAATCCCGCTGACGTTCTGGTTTTGGGCAGCCTATTTGATGACCACCGAAGCGCGGCATCTCGGCACTTCTTCTCCAGCGTCAGTTGGGACTGCGACGTTATGAGCCGGCGTGGATGATGCTTCACAAGCTTCGAAGAGCGATGGTTAATGCGGCTCGCGAGCCGCTTCATGGCGAGTGGAGATCGACGACACTTGGATTGGTGGTACGCAAGCTGGGCTTCGCGGGAGCCGCCAACTCAAAGGACGTCGAGCGGCCCTGGTCCTGGCAGCCGTTGAGAAGCGCGGCAAAGCTTCGGGTCGTGTACGCATGGCCGTGATCCCAGGGTGCCATGCTGAAACAACCGGATAAGCAGGAGCTGACTAATTCCTATGCAAGTGTGAGAGTTTCTTGAACGAGGGTGGCTTGCTCGGCCTGGTGGACCGCATATGAGCCGGTGGCGGGGCTGGCCGATGGCGAGCGTCCGATATAAATCGGGCGCTCGCAGGCCGGCACAAGTCTTTCCAGCAGCGGTTCGACGAAGGTCCAACCACCCATGTTCTTTGGCTCTTCTTGCGCCCAAACCAGTTGTTTCGCGTTCGGATAACGGGCAAACACCTCGCGCAAACGCCGCATTGGAAATGGATAGAACTGCTCTACTCGCACGATCGATACGCGCGCTTCCTCCAACTTCCTGCGCGCCTCCATGAGATCGTAGAAAACCTTTCCGCTACACAGCACCACCCGCTGAACTGACGAAGGATCCTCGATTTCAGCATCGTCTATCAGGGGGTTGAACCCACCATTAGTAAGTTGGTCCAGCGACGATGCGGCGGCGGGTAGTCGCAGCAGGCTCTTTGGTGTCATCACAATCAAGGGCCGTTCCCCGCCGGGTTTTACTTGTCTTCGAAGTAGATGGAAGTACTGCGCCGGCGTCGTCGGGTAACAGACCTGCAGGTTATTCTCGGCGCACATCTGCAGGAAGCGCTCCAAGCGCGCGCTCGAGTGCTCCGGTCCTTGTCCTTCATAACCGTGCGGCAGGAGCATGGTTAGTCGAGATGTTTGCCTCCACTTGTCCTCCGATGCGGCGATATATTGATCGATGATAATTTGGGCGCCGTTACCAAAGTCGCCAAACTGGGCTTCCCAAATAACCAGCGCGTCCGCCGCTATTACCGAGTACCCATATTCGAAACCCAGCACACCTTCTTCGGATAGTGAGCTATCGAAGACGTCGAAGCGGGCCTCCGGATTTGCCTCCGAGCGTAACTCGGAAAGCGGCGTCCACTGCTTGCCGGTCTGTGTGTCATACAAAACAGCGTGGCGCTGGCTAAATGTGCCGCGGCCCGAATCCTGTCCGCTCAAGCGCACGCGGGTTCCGTCGATAACCAGCGAGCCGAAGGCGGCGGCCTCGGCAAAAGCCCAGTCGATGGGCAATGCGCCTTCGCCCATTTTCGCGCGACGAGCAAGTTGTCCCACCATCTTTGGATTAATGTTGAAGCCCTCAGGCACCACTGCAATCTTCTGGGCGACGTTCCTAATGACCTCAGCGTCGACGCCCGTGTCGATGACGACCGACCCATCCATCTCTGCTACCGGAAGGGCCGCGTGCTTTGGCTGTTGCTGAGAGACGATGCCTTTCGCTCGGGTGAGCGCATCTTCATAACGTCGCACGCGTTCTTCAATCAACGCGGTTAGCTCGGCTTCGTCAATAACCCCGTCTTTCACAAGTCTCTTCGCATAGATTGCCCGAACCCCGGGGTGAGCCTTCACGCGCGCGTACATCAGCGGCTGCGTGTAACTCGGCTCATCAGTTTCGTTATGTCCCAGTTTGCGAAATCCGACGACATCGAGCACCACATCCTTATTAAACTCTTGCCGGTATTCCAAGGCGATCTGAAGCGCGCGGTAGGCGGCTTCCGGGTCGTCACTGTTGATATGAAAGATGGGCAACTGAGTCATGCGCGCCACATCTGTTGAATAGATGGTGGAGCGCCCGGCCTCCGGCGAGGTCGTGAAACCAATTTGGTTATTGATGATGATGTGAATCGTGCCTCCGGTGCGATAACCTTTGAGTTCGGCAAGATTCAGAGTCTCCATCACAACACCTTGCCCGGAGAAAGCGGCATCGCCGTGCAGCAGCACCGGCAGCGCTTTGTCGATTACTTCCTCACGAGCGGTGCCGAGCCGGTCTCGCAGGACATCCTGCTTCGCCCGAACCATTCCTTCCACGACCGGGTCGACAGCTTCCAGGTGACTGGGATTGGGAGAAAGCGTGAGACTGACCTTCCGTCCGCGGGCGGTCAGACGTTCACCGACCGCACCCTGGTGATACTTGACGTCACCCTCATCGGCCGGAAAGGACGGATGAATCGACCCTTCAAACGAAGTAAAGATGCGCTCGCAAAACTTGCCAATGACATTGGCCAACACATTCAAACGCCCGCGATGGGCCATGCCCAGGGTGATGTCTTCGACGCCCCGGTCGCCGGCATCCTCAATCAGGCGATCCAGCAAGGGAATAATGGTCTCGCAACCCTCGAGTGAGAATCGCTTCTGACCGAGATACTTGGTGTGCAGAAAACGCTCAAACTGTTCGGCCGAGATCAGTTTCCACAAAAGCTGTTTCTTGATTTCGCTGGGCAGCGGCTCGGGACTAACAAAATGCTTGCGGATTTGGTCGCGAATCCAGAGTTTCTGTTCCTTGCTCTGAATATGACGATACTCAGTCGCGACCTTTCCACAATAGGCGCGTTGCAAGATGTCGAGAATCTCGCGGAGCGTCGCGCTTTCAGTGCCCGCCAATCCGCCGGTAATAAACACGCGATCCAGATCCCAGATGGTCAGTCCGTAAGTCTCTATATCCAGCTCGGGATGGTAGAGCACCGGCATGGCGTGCAGCGGGTCTACATCTGCAATCAAGTGGCCGCGCACGCGATAAGCATTGATCAGCTCTATCACACTGGCTTCTTTGATCGTTTGTTCGCGAGCGTGGTCGCCCGGAGTGAAAAAGGGATTGCGGTCGAGACTCCAGCGCAGAGGAGAATAGGGAATCCCCACGTCAGAAAAAATTTCGTCATAAAACTGGTGTTGTCCAGTAAGTAGCTCATGGACCATTGCCAGGAAGGCACCGGATTCCGCACCCTGAATGATGCGATGGTCGTAGGTACTGCTAATTGTAATAGCCTGACTGATGCCCAACTGGGAGAGTGCTTCCGGCGCCATTGCCTGGTACTCAGCCGGATACTCAATCGCACCAGTGGCAATGATTACTGATTGCCCGGTCATCAGCCGCGGTGTGGAGGCAACGGTACCGATTGTTCCGGGGTTTGTCAGCGAGATGGTTGTGCCCTGAAAATCAGCTAGCTGCAGTTTTCCTTCGCGCGCTCGCTTTACCACGCTGTCATAAGCCTGCAGAAACTCAGAGAAGCGCTGCTTGTTAGGGTTCTTGATGTTCGGGACCAGTAGACTCCGGGTGCCGTCCTTCTTCTCCAGATCGATCGCCACACCCAGATTAACGCCCTCCCGGCGCAGACGCGCCGGCTTCCCATCAACCACTTCATAGGCGTCGTTTAATTGCGGATACTCCTCGAGGGCGCGCACAATAGCCCAGGCAATGAGGTGGGTATACGAAGCCTTGCCCCGATCGTTTTCCGCAAGGTACTTGTTGATAATCCGCCGGTTCTCATCAAGAAGCTTTACCGGTATCCGACGCTGCGAAGTGGCGGTGGGAACCGAGAGGCTCGCCTCCATGTTCTCAACGATCTTAAGTGCAGCCCCTCGAATCGCTACCACTTCACCATCTCTCTGAGCGCTGGGAGCAGGTGTAGTGCTAACGCGCTCAAGTGCTGGAGCTAGTGCCGAGGTGGCGGTTGTCTGAACCTTAGCCTCGGCGCGTGGGGCAGTTTTAACGGAGGGTTCGGCAGTTGTTTCACCCGTAACCAGCGGACCCGAGGCGCTGCGTCCGTTCTCGGAGGTGTCAGCCGCGGCGCCAGCACGGTCGCCTCCCAATAACTCCGTGAAATAAGCACCCCACGATTCGTCAACCAACTCTGGATTACTGCGAAAACGCCCCAACAGCCCCTCGACATAGGTCGCGTTGGCGCCGAAATTCTCGGCTATTAGCTCAGATAGGTCGGTTGTGCTTCTCTGCTCCAACTCTTTTCATCCTCCAAATACTCGCACCCGAATGCCCATTCCAAGCTTCAACAGGATCAGTTTTTAGCGGGTGATTTTTAAAACGATAGACTACCACCTTCCGGATTCCAATGCATGTGGCACCACATCGGAGGTAGTGGGTTCAGTTTCGCCATGAGCCGTCCGAGGCAGCTATGCGATCGGCGCTACGGCTTCGTCGCCCGATGTGAGGGACGGCTACGCCTTTCCGTCAAGGTCGTTTAATGAAAGAGGGGCTGCGCCCCCACCCGGGGGCATAGCCCCAAGAAATCAAAAAGTCAGATAACGGCGGGGCCTAACCCCCTGCCTCACATCCGACGGCGAAGCCGTAGCGACGACCGGAGGCCTGAGTCGCATCGCATTCTGCGAGACTGAACCAGTACCGACAACATCCGGCGCGGAACGAACTCAACCTGCGTTATAATCCCGCGCGAATCGTACTGTTATACCTGTCCTTTACGTTCTTCCTTCGATTAAAACCAGTTGGAGCGATTTATGATGTCAAAGAACCGGTTATGGGTTAATCCCTGGTTTCTGCTTTTATTTACCGCGGGCTTGTTGGCCGGTCTTCTCGCTAAAGCGTACTTCGTTGCGGATCGCCCGGTTACCACCGTCATACTGGTGCGACACGCCGAGAAAAACATAGAGCCGAACAACCCAAACCCGACCCTGACTCCCGCCGGACAGGAACGCGCTCAGACATTGGTCCGTATGCTTGGCGAGTCAGGAATTACCACTATCTATGCTACGCAGTATTTGCGGACACAAGGGACCGCAAGTCCACTCGCCGATCGTTTAGGGCTTAAGGTCAACCAACTCGACGCTCGCAATGTAGGAGAATTGGTCAGACAGATTAAGTCAAACCACTTCGGCGGCGTGGTGTTCGTTGCGGGCCATAGCAACAGCGTGCCAGCCGTTATATCGGCACTTGGCGGAGGAACACTTCCAGAAATTCATGAGCAAGAATACGACAACATGTTTATCGTGACCATACAGAGATTTCGTCCAACCAGAGTCGTTAAGCTTAAGTATGGCGAGCCCATTTCGACGGTACCGGGAAACCAGCAAGTGAACCAATAGGCAAAATGTTTTTCTCAGGAGACCAGGATGAAAAGGAAACAACCCGGCGCGAAAAAAGGAAAGACCAGAGAAATTTCTGCAGTTGCCAACGACAAAGGCTTGAACCGGCGCACGTTTGTGAAACTGATTCCCGCTCTCGGCGCTGCCACTGTTGCCACTCCCCATCTGCAGATTATCTCTGCACTCGCGCAAACGCCTTCGCCGACCCCAATGGCTTCACCCTCACCCTTGACGGCGCCTACTCCGCTGCGGGTGACGAAGGAAATGTTACGTGGCGCGGAACAACTGTTCGCCATTGAACTGACAGACGAGCAGAAGCAAATGGCTCTGCAGAACGTCAACTCAAACCTTGAGCGATACGAAACGCTTCGCAAGATAAATGTTCCGCTCGACACCGAGCCTGCCACACGGTTTCATCCGGCCCTGCCCGGGAAGAGATTCAACGTCAAGGCCGTCACCTTCAAGCTGGCCAAGATCGAGACGCTTAACTTCAATTCGGTCGAAGATCTGGCGTTTGCCAACGTGCCGCAGCTCGCGGACTTGATCCGCAACCGCAAAATTTACTCAATTGATCTCACTAAGATGTATCTTGCGCGCTTGAAGCGTTACGGACCGAAACTCAATTGCACCGTAACGCTCACAGAGGAACTCGCGCTGGCGCAAGCCGCAGAAGCCGACCGCGAAATCAAACAGGGAAAGTACCGCGGACCTCTGCATGGCATTCCCTGGGGTGCAAAGGATCTCTTCGCCACAAAGAGCATTCGCACCACGTGGGGTGCAGAACCCTATCGTGACCAGGTACTCGATTATGACGCCACTGTGATCAGCCGCCTGCAGAATGCAGGCGCCGTTCTGGTTGCCAAGCTTTCGATGGGCGCCCTGGCGCAGGGGGGTCGCTGGTTCAGAGGAATGACGAGAAATCCCTGGCAAGTAGAGGAAGAACGAACCGGGTCCAGCGGCTCGTCAGCGGGACCAGCCTCAGCAACAGCCGCAGGACTTGTGGGGTTCTCAATAGGAACAGAAACGCTTGGTTCAATCGTTTCGCCTTCTTCGCGTTGCGGCGTTGTGGGCCTACGGCCGACTTACGGTCGTGTCAGTCGGTTTGGCGCCATGGGACTCAGTTGGACGATGGACAAGATCGGCCCTATCTGCCGGGGCGTTGAGGATTGCGCCGCAGCATTGCATGCCACTTATGGACCAGATGGGAAAGATTTAACGGTAGGGGATGTTCCGTTTAACTGGTCGCCCGAGACACCCCTCAGTCGTATGAGGATCGGATATCTCAAAGGGGAGTTTGATCAACAACAAGACGCTGAGCGTAAGGCAATTTACCAGGCGGCCCTCGACGCTTTGAGGAATGCAGTCGCCAAACTTGAACCCATAGAGTTGCCCAGATTCTCAACGGCTGCACTGCGTGTCATCCTCGTCGCTGAAGCAGCGGCAGCCTTCGATGATCTCACTCGGAGCGGCGAGATCAATCAACTCTCCGGTCAGGAGCCGGGGGATTGGCCCAACACGTTCCGCAGCTCCCGCTTCATTCCAGCAGTTGAGTACATCCGGGCGCAGCGGGCACGCACGCTGTTGATGCTAGAGATGGACGCGCTGATGTCGAAGTGGGACGTCTTTGTTTCGCCCGCGCCGGGGAGCGCTAGTCTTCTAATCACAAATCTCACTGGGCATCCGGCGGTTTGCGTTCCATGCGGCTTTCTCAAGGGGGTGCCGCAATCGATCATGTTTACTGGCGGACTCTATGACGAAGGCGCACCCTTGCGAGTGGCTTTGGCATTCGAGCGCGCCACTAACTGGCACACAATGCACCCGAAGATGGATTGGGCCTGACGAAGCTGAGAGCGCAAAAACTTGATCTGATTCAAAGCGACCTGAAGCTCGAAGTTCAGGTTAGTTATTCGTCACCACGCCCTGAATCAGCCGGGGAAGATCAAGAACCAAAGCGACCGTGCCGCCGCACAACACAACCTCCAGATTGGGCCTGCGGGTCGCGGTGCAGGGTTGGACGTAGTGGAGAGACTGCCAAATCTCGAACGGTAAATCCGAGCACCGAACCTATGTCCGGACCGGCCTTCGCGCTGTTTCCCTGTGCGAGAACCTGAATCCGCTCGAACAATGCTCAGCGGGAAGGTTCGATGACGCCTTGAGGAAACGAGATGTAAACTCTCGACAAGGCGAAGGCCGCACTCTCACACGTGTCAAGAACATGTCGCGCTTGACGCGATCCTAATCCAAAGACACGGGGGACTCGTCGTCCGCGGCATCCTCGAATTCCTCCGTTGACTCTACGTTCTCCTGCGGGTGCTGCTCGTCGAGATCGCGTTTGATGGCATCAAGGATGCCGTTGATAAATTGAGTGGCTTCGTAGGTCGAGAAGCGGCGGGCTATTTCGAGCGCTTCATTGATGGCCACAGTGCGAGGAGTTGGTTCGTAAAGGAACTCGTAAACGGCCAGGCGGAGGATGTTGCGATCGACAACTGCCATCCGCGCAATCCGCCAGTGTTCCGCCCGCGAACGTATGCGTTCGTCCAGGGCCTGGATCTGGGCCAGCGTCCCGGCTGCCAGTCGCGTGGCAAAATGGCGCGCCGGTTCTTCCAAATCAGGGTCGCCCAATTCCGCCCAATACGTCCGCACCACCTCGTCCGGGGGCGTTTCAGCAACATCAGCCGCAAAGAGCATTTGCAAGGCGCATTCGCGCGCCTTACGTCGCGAACCCATAATACATCAGGGATGAAGGCGGAAGGATGAAGGTTGCTATTCCGGCATGTCTTCAAACTTCATCCTTCATCCCTCATCCTTCATCCTTTTCAAAGGCTTCCTTGTAAAGATTTACCAATTCCACTGCCGTTGTGGCGGCTTCAAATCCCTTGTTGCCCAGCTTAACTCCCGCACGATCGATGGCCTGGTCGAGATTATCGGCAGTTATTATCCCAAAGACAACCGGCACTCCAGTTTCCATCCCAGCTTGTGATATTCCACGCGTCACTTCGTGGGCAATGTATTCGAAGTGGGGAGTCTGTCCGCGGATAATGGTTCCCAGGCAGATTACCGCATCAAACTTCTTTGAACCCGCGACCTTCAAAGCCAGCAGCGGAATCTCGAAAGATCCCGGCACCTTGTAAACCGCCACTGCCTTCTCCGCAACGCCTAGACGAGCGAGCGCATCAAGCGCCCCTTCGACGAGCCGCGAACTGATGAAATCGTTCCAACGGCTCGCCACAATCGCAAAACGGAATCCTTTGCCGTTGAGTTGTCCTTCGTGAATAGCTGGCTGCAATACGTTTTCTAGCGCTCCATCGACGCAAATGGAAAGGCTTTCGCAGTATAGGGGATGCGAAAGCGGGCATCAAGGTGACGCTTAGTTGACCGTGTGTCGGGGTGTGCTAGCTCAGCGTTGGCGTTCGATTTCACGCACGCGATCGTAGATGTCGCGATAGTCAGCCTGCATAGTGACCAGCGTGTCATTGAAGATGCTTAACCGTCGAAAGATGTCACGCAATAGCGTGCGAACATCGCGCGACTCGCCGCGAAAAAATTCTAGTCCTTCTTCCAGGCGCTGTTGTCCTTCTGTCAGGCGCTGTTGCCCTTCGGTGAGACGATGTTGTCCTGCTTGCAGCTCAGCAATATCGGTATTCACTTTTTCCCATATGGGGCGAGTGTCGTAGAGGCGCCCCTCCACTTTTTGCTCCAGACTGCCCAGCCGCGAATCAAGACGTTCTACCGTCGAATCGAGGCGCTGCACCGTCGAAAGAATTTGCGTGAGTTTTTCGCCAGCCGACGATGGCAGGTCTTTTGTGAGGTCTTCACTCATGAGGTTCTCCTTTCTAACCCAAATTGTAACACGTTCCCGAACCGGTACAATTAGGAGGTAACATCTAGAATGAGTACGCTGGCGACAAGATCAGGTTCCTTTGAAAACGGGTGTGGGCTTTTCCAGAAAGGGACGTGTGCCTTCGCGCATGTCCTGGGTGGCAAACAGACTCGCGAAGAGTTCTGCCTCGAGAGCCAGGCCTTCTTGTAAGGAGAGTTCCAGTCCGCGGGTAATGGCTTTCAGGCAGGCCCGCACCGCGAGTGGGGCCAGTTTGGAAATGTCCTTCGCCAACGATTCGGCTGCCTAACAGTTCTCGATCTGATTGCAAACTGCCTGGCCACGTTCAGAAGTGGCGCGGGCGCCGTTCTGATCGAGTCCCGCGAGTTCATTTATGTCGGTACCAGCGCAGAAAGCTTCGCCCGAGCCGGTGAGAATCACCGCCCGCAAGTCGGACTCTTTCTCCAATTGGTTTAATACGTCGCTCAATTTCTCAAGCATCGCTTGTGAGAGGGT